>JBJKSP010000085.1:0-5084 GCA_046703865.1 Thiobacillaceae bacterium | reverse complement strand
GTCCTGGCCATCCACGCCTTCGCCATGCAGGCCATAGACCTCGATGTTGTAGTCGGCCAGGGCTTGGAGGTGCTCCAGTTCGATCTGGGCACGGGGATCGTTGCTGAAAAGGTGTCGAAACCGGTTCTGCAGCGCCAGGTAATCCTTGATCGGCCTCGGATTGCGGATCGGCATCACCGCCGTGAGTTCGCCCCGCTCCATCTCCAGCAGCGGGAAAAGGCCGGTCTGCACGGCCAGGCGCGCCACCTCGATGGTCAGCTCTCCCTCATGGCCCCAACCCAGGGGACAGGGCGCGTGGATATGCAGGAAGGAGGAGCCCCCCACGTCCAAGGCGTGGCGCACCTTGCGACGCAGGTCGGAGACGTAGGCCACCGAGGCGGTGGCCGCGTAGGGAATGCGGTGGGACGCGATGATGTTGACGATGTCCTTTTTCATGTGCCGCTTGCCCATGCGTTCGGAGCCTGCGGGCGAGGTCGTGGTCGCGGCGGAATGGGGGGTGGAGCCGGAGCGTTGCACCCCCGTGTTCATGTAGGCCTCGTTGTCATAGCAGACATACAGTACGTTGTGGCCGCGCTCGAGCATGCCCGAGAGGGCCTGGAAGCCGATGTCGAAAGTGCCGCCGTCGCCGGCCATGGCGATGACCTTGGTGGTCTTGCCCTGCTTCTTGTAGGCGGCCTCCATGCCGGCCGCGATGGCGCCGGCGTTGCCGAAGACCGAATGCAGCCAGGGCAGCCGCCACGAGGATTCCGGATAAGGGGTGGTGAAGACCTCCAGGCATCCGGTGGCATTGGCCACGGCCACATCGGGACCGGCGGCCTCGGTCACCATGCGGGCCGCCAACGCCTGGCCACAGCCGAGGCAGGCCCGGTGCCCGGCCTCGAGGCCGCGAAAGCGTGGTTGCCGGGCACGCAATTCAGACAGGGGAATCTTGGCATCATTCATCAATAGCCTCCTTCCGGCATGGCCGCTTCCTTGATCCCATAGAAGCGGAAATCCTCGCTGGGCGTCTCCAGGGCACGCATGAGCTGAGGGTAGACATCCATGGCGACGTCACGACCGCCCAGCCCGGCGGCAAAGCCGACCACCAGGGGCATCTCGTGGCCATACAGGGCGGCCTTCACCTCGGCCGCCACGATGCCGCCGCCGCCCGGAGAGAACGCCCGCTCGAAAACGATCAACTGGTCAAGCCCGGCGCAGGCCTGGCGCAGGGCCTCGACCGGGAATGGGCGGAAGGCCCGCAACTTGATCAAACGGGCCCGGGGCAGTTCCGTATTGGCATCCATGGAATCTTCCAGGGTGCCCAGCACCGAACCGAGGGTTAGGATGCCGATCCTGGCATCGGGGTCGCCGCGCACTTCCA
This sequence comes from Thiobacillaceae bacterium, assembly GCA_046703865.1. Lineage (GTDB taxonomy): Bacteria > Pseudomonadota > Gammaproteobacteria > Burkholderiales > Thiobacillaceae > JBJKSP01. The sequence goes on along the minus strand of JBJKSP010000085.1, from coordinate 3,724 downwards.
GCAATCCGCCGCTGGCACGCCCGCAAACGGCCTGCCAGTCTGCGTCGGCGGCGGGAATTTCATCGAGTGCCGCCTGCAGGGCGTTGTGGTTGCTGGCGCGCGCCTCGGTAAAGTAATCCGGGGCGACCAGGGTACCTATGCTCATCGGCCGGGCGCTGTCCAGGGTACGGCTGAAGCTGTAGGCGGGCAGATAGGCATCGACTTCTTCCTGGCTGGGCAGTATCAGGCCCTCCAGGGTATGGGTGAGGGCGAATCCGTCGACACACACCATGACCGGCAGTTCCATGCGCTCGGCGATGCGGAAGGCCTGGATGGTGGTGTCGATGGCCTCCTGGTTGTCAGCGCAATAGATCTGCATCCAGCCGGAATCGCGCATGGCCATGGCATCCTGGTGGTCGTTCCAGATCGAAAGCGGGCCGCTGACGGCACGATTGGCGCAGGTCATGACCACGGGCACGCGCAGGCCGGAGATATCGAACAGCACCTCGCTCATGAGCAGGATGCCCTGGGAAGAACTCGCCGTGTAGGCCCGCGAACCGGCGCAGGCCGCGCCCAGGGCGACCGAGGCGGCAGAATGCTCGGACTCCACGCTGACGAAATCGCAATCCAGCTTGCCGTCCGCGACGAGCTTGGCGATGTTTTCGACGATATGCGTCTGGGGGGTGATGGGATAGGCCGACACCACTTCGGGTCGGCACAGCGCGACCGCCCTGGCCAGGGCCTGGGAACCTTCAAGCGCGAGCCGCATGGGCAATCTCCTGCCAAAGTCCGGGTTGTACCTGGCCCGCCGCAGCCTCGATGAGACGCTGATTGCGCTCCAGTATCTCGCCCTTGAAGCGTTGGCCGAGCGCCCTGATCAGGGACTCCACCGGCAAAAACCCAGTCAGTGTGAGAAAGGCCGCCATGAGGGCGGTATTGGGTACCGGTCGGCCCAGGTGTTCGACCGCCAAACGCGTCGCCGGGATGCGCACCAACGGGCAGCTGAGGCGGTCGTCAAAATCGGGTTCGGGTGTCCCGTCGGCGAGGATGGCCCCACCCGGGAGCAGGCCGGAAGTGACACCCGGCACATGCAGGAGGGCGGCATCCTGGATGATGAGGAAATGCGGTTCCTGGACCTGGCAACGTCGGCGGATGGGCTGATCGGCGATACGCACGAAGGCCGTCACCGGCGCGCCCCGCCTCTCCGCGCCGAAGGAAGGGAAGGCCTGAGCCTCCCTCCCCTCGTTAATGGCCGTGGTGGCCAACAGATAGGCGGCCATGACGTTACCCTGACCACCGCGCCCATGGATGCGGATTTCAAGCATGGATTCGTCTATTCATCTGGTTGTGCTGCTGGTGCAATACATGTCCCGTTGTAATCGAACGGCCTGTTGTGCCTCTGAATGAGGTGTCGTCATGTTAACCGATCAACACGCAAAGAATAAGCGGCCCCGGCCCATATCATGGTTGATCCGGCCAGTACCGACTTTCCCAGCCATCGAAGAACGATAAGGCCCAACGACTGCATAGCTGGGATAGACGCAGGGTGGCCCATCTCCCGCGTAACCCGGATCAGCTTTTCCGGCTGCCATCGAGCCCCGGCATCAGTTTGTGTTCCACGGCAAAGACGGCGGCCTCCACGCGGGAAGACAGGTTGAGCTTGGCCAGGATATGGCGCACATGCAGCTTCACCGTGTCGTAGCTGATGTCGAGCTGTCGGGCGATGGCCTTGTTGCTTTCTCCCCTGGCGAGATGGGCGAGGATCTCGCGTTCGCGCTGGGTCAGGCTCTCCAGTACGGATTCGGTGCTCTGCTTGGTTTCCAGCAGTTTGACCAGTTTGGCGGTCATGGCGGGGGCCACCACGGTCTCTCCCCTGACCGCCCGCTGCACCGCATCCACCACCTCGTCGGGCTCCATGCTCTTGAGTAGATAGCCATTGGCCCCCGAACGCAGGGCGCGGGCCAGGTCCTCCTCGGCCTCGCTGACGGTCAGGATCAGGATCGGCAGTGTGAAGCCCTCGGCCTTCAGCTCCTGCATGAAGCTGATGCCGTCGGTGGAGGGCATGTTCAGATCCAGGAGAAGCACGTCCGGCCGGTGTTCCCGCAGCAGGCCGGGCACCTCGGCCGGCTCGCCCGTCACGGCCACCACGCTGACGGCGGCATCCCGCTCCAGCAATTCCGCCAGCCCCTTGCGGAACAGGGTATGGTCGTCCACCAGGATGACACGGGGCTGGCTCATGCCTGGTTCTCGTGCGCCGGGACATGGGCCGGGAAGGAAAGCCTGACGATGGTGCCGCCCGCGGGACGGCTCTCGATGGTGAGCCTGCCGTGCAGCTTGGCGGCCCGCTCGCGCATGATGGTGAGGCCGAAACTCTTGCCCGCGCTGGAGTGCCCGCCCGTCTGTATCCCCACGCCGTCGTCGGCCACATTCACCACGTATTCCCCCTCGTGCAGGTCCAGGGTGACGACCACGTGGCGGGCGCGGGCATGCTTGCTGATGTTGTAGAGGGCCTCTTGGATGATGTGGAAGACCTGGATCTCTTCTTCGGGCGTGAGCACCACGTCCTGGGCGATGTTGAGAAAGTCCACATCGGCATTGGCCTTCTTGCGGAAGCTTTCCACCATTTCCTGCAGCGCGGGGATCAGTCCGCGCGGATCGATACGGTCGCGGAACTGGGTGATCAGGTTGCGTAGTTCCGAATAGGCCATGTCCACCGCCTCTTCCACATCGCCCAGATAGCGGTTGACCATGGCGCCGTCCCCTGCGGCCATGGCCTCGTTGAGCACCGTCAGGCGCATCTTGGCGTAGGCCAGGGTCTGGGCCAGGGAGTCGTGGATCTGGTTGGCCAGCATGGTGCGCTCGTTCATCAGGGAGATGCGCATGTTTTCCCGCGTCAGGCGGGCGTTCTCCAGGGCCATGCCCAGGTGCTCGCTGATGGAGTTGAACAGGTAGCGCACATCGTCCGTGAGCGTGTGCTCGTCGTCCATGAACAGGTTATAAACGCCCATGACCCGGCCCTTGTGGCGCAGGGGTATGGCGTAGACGGTCTTGCAGCGCTGGGCGAAATAGATATGACGCACCTGTTTCTGGCAAACGGTGAGCACGCTGTCCGACTTGGTGTCCTGGGAAAGGGTGGCACGCCCGCAGATGCCGCATTCCAGCGGCACGAAACGCTCTTTCTCCTCCAACTGCGGGGAAAGACCGATGGAGCCCACCATGCGCAGATGCCCTCCGTCCGAGGTCATGACCCGCACCGCGCCGGCCCTGGCGCTGGACATCCGCACCATGATCTCCAGGAAGCGCAACAGCATCTGCTCCACATTGGTCCCGGAATTCATGTTGCTGGCGATCTCCGCCAGTATCTCCACCGCGGGCAGGCGCTCGTGCGCCGCCAGCCTGCCGGCGGCCGCATCGTCTGTTCCGGCACCCTGATGGGTCAGAGAGGAGAGGGGAATGGTCTGGTCTTGCACGTAGAGATGGGGGAATGGACTGCCATTTGATGGTATAGGACGCCACCGGGGTAAGCAACGTTCCCCCAAAGGGCCTGAGATTAAGGGGTTTCCCCGTCTTTCAATCCTCTAGGCCGCACCATTGGTAGTCTGGCGCCGCGCCCCTCGGGATCAGAGTTTCTGGGCGATTCTGGAGCGGGCGAGTGGGGGGTTGTGCTCGAAGTAGTCCTTGATGCCGGTCATGATGGCGTCCGCCACCTTGTCCTGATAGGCGGGGTCGTCCAGGCGGCGCTCCT
>JBJKSP010000084.1:0-4175 GCA_046703865.1 Thiobacillaceae bacterium | reverse complement strand
CCCCTATACCACCCTCGCCAGCATCTCCTCCCGGTGCGCCCATGCCGCCCGAGCCCCCGGTTGCGGACTGCTGGAGCGTCAGCGTGCCGGCGGTCGAACCACTGACGGCGTTGCTCATCGTCACGCTGGCGCCGTCGCCCGCCTGTCCCGCATTTGCGCCGTTGCCGCCGCTACCGCCATTACCCCCGTTTTGACCATTGACTAGAACGCCGCAGTTGACGCAGATGCTTCCGGCGGCAGTACCCTCGGCGCCATAGCCACCGCCCCCACCCGCGCCTGCATCGCCTCCCGCGCCGCCCGTCGCCGACGCCTGCACCGTGACATCCGAGCCAGCGGTAGAGGAGCCGTTTGCTGATGCCCTGGCCGTGCCACCGTCTCCGCCGTTGGCGCCGTCTGCACCCTCGCCGCCATTGCCGCCATTCCCCCCTGGGAAGCTCGCAGCAGTATCGGAACTGCCATGACCCAACGGGAACTGGGATAGGTTGCCATCTCCACCAGCTCCTCCCATACCACCAGCACCTCCGGCGCCTCCGGTTGCCGTAGCTACTGCATTCACGGGGCCGCTGTTGCCCGCCTGTTGAACGGAGGCGCTAGCCGTGGCTGAACCGCCCGCGCCACCATCGGCGCCGGAGCCTCCATTTCCACCATTGCCACCTACCCCGGGGGGCGTGTTTTGTGCGCCCTCGGCCCCAGGCATTCCGTCCCCACCAGCGCCTCCAGCGCCTCCGGTGGCTTCGGCCACCGCGCTGTTCTGGCTGCTGCTGGCCGAGGCATCGGCGGTGTCACCAGGCGAGCCCGCGCTGCCCGTCCCGCCGTCTCCGCCATTTGCACCTTCATTTCCCGTGGCTAGCGGTGGTGGCGTGCCGGCCTGGCCATCAACGCCCGCAGCAGCGGTCACGACGTTGATGGACTGCGCATAGGCTTGCGCCGTGCACCCCCAAAAAACGAGGGAAAGGATCAAGACGTAAGGCAGAAACGGCCGACCGGCCGATGATCGACGGTATGTTCCACTCCGTAGCGCTCCAAACCTGTTCAAGCTGGCTGTGTTACAAAGCGGAGTGAGCGAGAGTTGCATGTAACTGACTCCTTGGGTGCGGTTCAGGATGGCGCTTAGGTCATGAAGCAACATTTATTCCGGAAATATGTATCACATAGAATCAAGTGGTTATAACGTATGCGACAGTGCCATGAGGAGAATGCGTAACGAAGTCCGACACATTTGGCACGAAAAATATCTGGCAGATGAGCAAAGCAAATCCTGATAGGTGCGCCCGCTTGAGGCGCAAAACCTAGAATTAACCAGAAAAACCTGTATTTGGGCCAGGTTACAGTCCAGAAATGGGCTGATACGCCGGAAAATCACTCGATGACAACCTTCAGCCTGGCTGTGACATCGAGTCTTTCAACAGAATCGGTCAGGAGCGGACGGTCGGCTTCTCAGCCCTAATCGGCTCATGGTCAGCCCGAGCGATCGGTAGGGGGGACACCTTCAATTTGGGTGAACGCCAGCTTCCGGGATCGTACCCTTCTGGCAGCACGGAACCTTGAGCCGCCGGTCAGGTTTTCCGAACTCCGATCAATCAAACGGCAACGGCACTGAGTGCCTTCCAGGTCGTGCATTTCAGGTGGCGTGAAGGCCGCTTCATGGCCTTTCCAGTCCAAGTATGCAACGCCTTTACGGGATTGCTGGTTCTGGCGTTGTGGGCACCCATGAACTGGCTGTTCTGGGTGCCTGCCATCGGCACACCCGCGCCGGTCCTGTTCGGTTACTGCACCCTGGCCCGGTGTCTGTCGCTGCTGCCCTGGAATCGGCAGGAGCCGCTATCCTGGCGGCTGGCCTGGCGCACGTTCACCTCACGCCCGGTCAAGGGAAATATCCCGCAGGGCCTACCCGCCATGCAGCGGGTGGCGCCGAATTGACCCCAGATGGACAAGAGCCCGAAAAAATTCGCCGAACAGGCCGAAATACTTGCCCAGAGGCTGGCAGAGCAAGCAGATCGCACATAACGCCATGTGAGGTTGTTCGGCTTCTGCTTGATTCTCTGCGCCCTCGTGATAAATTACGGTCCAATGCAACAGGATACTATTCACCAAATAATATCGAGAATGAATATCGGGAGGTACGCCGACCCAAGCGGGTAGCCAGTCATATTGTGCTGACCTAACCCCTTGCCGAAACATAAAACCGTTGTCTTCAACAGGAGATCACAAGCCAAGAGTCAAGGAAGCAAATTGATCATCGCTATCCGACCGACAACGTGGAGGTAAATCAGCAACCGATAGGGAGTCGTCGCTTACATGCGATTTTCAGGAGAGTAAAAAGTGATCAATCCAGTTGAATACATTACGCAATTCGATGAAGTACCTTACATGGTGGCCGTCGCCGCCGAGACGCTGGGCTTCAATATGCATAAGCTGGTTCAGTGCGTAATGAGCCCGATAGAACTGATGGAGCGCGCCGAGTCGGCCATCTCCAGGTATCCGACTCATGCCTATGAGACCGGTATGGTCACACTGGCCATCCTCGCGGACTACATCATTCCCGACCCCTCCGAAAAAAGGGTTCTGCGAGAGCAGTTCATCCGGATTGGCGATGCGATCCAGGATGCTGAGAACGACCAGCCACCGCATACGACTTGATGCCAACCTAGCACAGTTTTGGTAGCTGGTGGTAACCCCCTTGACCTCTGCTTGAGCATCGCGCCGGCCAACCAGCACGAGATTCACAGGCCGATACGGTGTGTCCAATGACCCAACGCTTTGCCAGTATCTCCACAAAGAAAGCCGGAAGCCCGACCCCAACGATCTATCTGGGATAGGGCCTGAACTCCATAACGGCGACGCACAACAACGCCAGGGAGACCACCAAAACCGAATTGACCGATGGCTCCCTTGAACCAGACGATCATGCTTCGAACTATGCAATCGACAAGCCCAGCTTGTTGATAGGCGTGTCGGATTACAAATAATCAAGACACGCTCATATAATTACGCGATGAACAACCATCACGAACAGGAAACACAGGGGGCTCTGTTGCTGCCCTGCGTGAAGGAATCGGACTCACCCTCCTCCCCTCCCCCGCGCCTACCGGATATCGAGAAAAAGCCGGCCGTGCAGAGAACGTTGTCGCCTAAGCACCAGGAGTTGGTGGACATTCGCCAGAAACTCAACTTGTCGCAAGCCCAATTTGCCGAGGAACTGGGTATCGGTGTTCCCCGCTTGTCATCATATGAGTATGGCCGTGCCGGGAACATACCCGATTGGGTCATGACGGCTGCACGAGCGCTATCCGCAAGCAACGGCGAGACTCAGGAATCCGTTCGAAACAAATACGAAGGGCTGGAGATGCCTGTGGTCCTAGCCAGTTGGGCAAAGGCGCTTGACGTGCCCTATGAAGACAATAACCGACTCGCCGCACTGCTTGGAACGTCCGTCTCCACCTTAACCAGATGGAAGAAGAAGCTCTCTCGCCCAAGTCTTCATTCGCTGGTTTTCCACGAACACATGGTTGACCAAGCCAAGAAGAAACTGGCTAAACAGAAAGCATGCATCGAGGGACAGACGGAAGGAAAGAAGAGGCGTCGATAAATTTCTAATGCCGCTCATGCGAGAAACGTGGCTACCTGAGCCGAGAGAAACCATCTCGGGATTCGCTCAAGAAGAGAGGTGGCCCCGCTTGTTTGGACAGCCGACGGGCGAAGATAAGTGAAGCCCTGCGGGGAGGGGTATCCAGGGGGCCGCGCGCGCGGCACGGTGGATAACCCGGTGTCTCACGCCGCCACCTGCTTGGCCGGCACACCGGCGAAGTAGATCGCCTCGGGCGTCTGGCCGTCAAGCGACTAATGGGGCCGGCAGGTGTTGTAGCGGATGAGGTAGGATCCCAGGCTGGCCTTGGCATAGCCACGCTGTCGTAGGCCTTCAGGTACACCTCCTCGTCCTTCACGCTGCGCCAAAGCCTCTCGACGAACACGTTGTCCCGCCAGCAGCCCTTGCCGTCCATGCTGATCTGGATGCCCGGCCCCTTCAGCAGGCCGGTGAACTCGGCACTGGTGAACTGGCAGCCCTGGTCGGTGTTGAAGATTTCCGGCCTGCCGTCACTCATGGTGGTTTGCCACCTGCTCCTGCAAGCCGATGGCGAGGGGCCTACCCTCATCTCTTACGCCGCTTGCTGCGG
>JBJKSP010000083.1:0-6602 GCA_046703865.1 Thiobacillaceae bacterium | reverse complement strand
TCGAAACGGGGGGGGACGGCTGGTGGTGCCGGGTCGGCCAGCGGGCCTACCCGGCCTTGCCCCGGCCGGTCATGGCGGGGCGCTGCCAATACCATAACGCCGCCGCCGCAGCGGCCGCCCTGCACGTGCTCCGGGAGCGCCTGCCCGTGCCTGCACAGGCCTTGCGCGCGGGCATCGCCCAGGCACGCTGTCCGGGACGTTTCCAGGTCCTGCCGGGGGCGCCTGCCATGGTGCTGGACGTGGCCCACAACCCGAACGCGGCCCTGGCCCTGGCGGAAAACCTGGCGGCCCTGGCAGGATCGTCGAAGGTGATCGCGGTCTTTTCCATGCTCAGGGACAAGGACGTGAAAGGGGTGGCCGGGATCATGGCGCCCCACGTCCGCACCTGGCATGCGGCCGGACTGGCGGGGCCGCGGGGACACTCGGGTGCGGAACTGGCATCGATCCTGGGGGCCATGGGCATCGCGGCACTGGAACACGGGGATGTCCGCGATGCATTGCGGGCGGCCTGTGCCGAAGCGGGGCCGACCGATATAATCTGCACCTTTGGCTCCTTCTATACCGTGGCGGAGGCGATGCAGGCCATGCCGGGACGAACGGCTGGGTGACATGGGTAAACCCGAGACGATCTCATCCGAGGAGATGGGCCTGCGCCGACGCGCCCGCCGCCGCCTGGTCGGCGCCGTGGCCCTGGTGTTCCTGGCGGTGACGGTGCTGCCCCTGCTGTTCAGCCAGCCGCCCAAACCCCTGGGGTCGGACGTGGATATCCGCATTCCCGATCCGAACACGCCCTTCGAGCCGCTCCCCGCCGTTCCGCCCTCCACCGCGCCCGCCCAGCAGGCGCAGACACCGCCCGAGGCGCAGCCGACCCCGGCCCCTTCCCAGCCCGTCACGCGCGCACCGGCCGCCAGGCCCAAATCCGAGGAGGGTCGGACGCCATCAACCGGCAAGGCGGCAGAGGCGGAACTGCCGGCCTCGGCGGCCTTTCAGGCCAAGGGGTATTTCCTGCAACTGGGGGCCTTCACCAACGATACCAATGCCAGACAGCTCGCCGCGAGGGCGCGGTCGGCAGGTTTCGATGTCCAGGTCCAGCATCTCAAGGGGCAGGTGAGGGTGAAGATCGGGCCCTACAAGGAACGCAGGGACGCCCTGGAGATGCAGTCAAAGTTGCGGGAAAAGGGCTTTGGACCGATCCTGCTGGGGCCATGACCGCACTGGATGTGGGCGTGATCGCCGCGTTGGCAGTTTCCTCCCTGGTGGGCCTGGTGCGCGGCTTCACCCGGGAGGTGCTGTCCCTGGCCGCCTGGGTGCTGGCTTTCCTGCTCGCCAAAACCCTCGCCCCGGTGCTCGCGCCCGTCATCCCGGGCATCGACGATCCGTCCCTGCGGCATCTGGCCGCCCTGGTCGCGGTCTTCGTGGTCACCCTGGTGGCGGCGAGCCTGTTGGCGATGGCCGTTTCGGGCATGGTGAAATGGGCAGGACTGGGCTTTTATGACAAACTCCTGGGGCTGCTGTTCGGTGCCCTGCGCGGTGGCCTGATCGTGCTCATCTTTGCCTTGGGGGCGGGGCTGACCGCCCTGCCGGAAACCAAGCTCTGGCGCAGTTCGCGCAGCCACGGCATGCTGGAAACGATGGCCGTTGCGGTCAAGCCCTGGCTGCCGAACGATCTGGCAGCACACATCAAATTCGTGAGGTGACAGGCCATGTGCGGAATCCTCGGCATCGTCTCCAACCAACCCGTCAACCAACTGCTCTACGACGGTCTCCAGCTCCTGCAGCACAGGGGCCAGGACGCCGCCGGCATCGTCACCGCCGACGGCAGCATGTTCCACATGCACAAGGCCATGGGCCTGGTCCGGGACGTGTTCCGCACCCGGGACATGCGCAACCTGACGGGCACCGCCGGCATCGCCCACGTGCGTTATCCCACCGCCGGTTCCGCCGCCAGCCCGGCGGAGTCCCAGCCCTTCTACGTCAATTCGCCCTTCGGCATCGTGCTGGGCCACAACGGCAACCTGACCAACACGGAGCAGCTTCAGGAAGAGCTGTTCCGCGAAGACCTGCGCCACGTGAACACCGGCTCGGATTCGGAGGTCCTGCTCAACGTGCTGGCCCACGAGCTGCAGGAGGCGGTGCACGGCCACCGGCTTACCGTGGACGACGTGTTCGCGGCGGTGGCCGGCGTGCATCGCCGCTGCCGGGGCGCCTATGCCGCGGTGGCCATGATCGCCGGGTTCGGGTTGTTGGTCTTCCGGGACCCCAACGGCATCCGTCCCCTGGTCTTCGGCAAGCAGGAGACCGAGGTGGGCGACGAGTGGCTGGTGGCCTCCGAGAGCGTGACCCTGGATGCCCTGGGTTTCCGTCTGGAGCGCGACATCGCTCCCGGCGAGGCCGTCCTGGTCACCCTGGACGGCCAGTTCCACCATCGCCAATGCGCGGACGAGATCAGCCACCATCCCTGCCTGTTCGAGTACGTCTACTTCGCCCGTCCTGACTCGGTCATGGAGGGCACCTCCGTGTACGAGACCCGGCTGCGCATGGGGGTGCGCCTGGCGGACAAGATCCGGCGCGAATTCAGGCATTTGGACATCGATGTGGTGATCCCCATCCCGGACACCAGCCGGCCTTCGGCCATGGAGCTGGCCAACCACCTGAACCTGCCGTACCGGGAGGGTTTCATCAAGAACCGCTACATCGGCCGGACCTTCATCATGCCGGGCCAATCGGTGCGCAAGAAATCGGTGCGCCAGAAGCTCAACGCCATGCACCAGGAGTTCCGCGGCAAGAAGGTGCTTCTGGTGGACGACTCCATCGTGCGCGGCACCACCAGCCGGGAGATCATCCAGATGGCCCGGGATGCAGGCGCGCGTGCGGTGTATTTCGCCTCCGCCTCGCCGCCGGTGCGTTTCCCCAACGTCTACGGCATCGACATGCCCACCCGGGCAGAACTCCTGGCCAATGGCCGCTCGGACTCCGAGATCTGCGCCGAGATCGGGGCGGATGCCGTGATCTACCAGGACCTGGCCCAGTTGATCGCAGCGGTGCGCGAGGTCAATCCCAAACTGGTGGATTTCGACGCCTCCTGCTTCGACGGCAACTACATCACCGGCGACGTGACCGAGGACTATCTGGCCCGGCTCGAAGGCCAGCGCAACGGCACCATTCCGATGCTGCACGCCCCGGCAACCCGCCAGCTGGACCTGAACCTGGCCACTTCATGAAAAAGCGGCGAGTGGCGAGTCGCAAGTGGCAAGGCAAGGCGCGAGCGTTCCCTTGAAGCCCCAACCTGAAACCTGAGCCTGATGGACGATCTGCATCCTGAAACCCTGGCCGTACGGGCCGGCACCCGCCGCACGGAATTCCGAGAGCATTCCGAGGCCCTGTTCCTCACCTCCAGCTTCGTGTTCGGCAGTGCCGCCGAGGCGGCGGCCCGTTTCTCCGGGGCCGAGCCGGGCGACATCTACGCCCGGTTCACCAATCCCACGGTGACCATGTTCGAGGAGCGCCTGGCCGCCCTGGAAGGGGCGGAGCGCTGCGTGGCCTTCGCCTCGGGCATGTCCGCCATCCTGGCCACGGTCATGGGACTCATGAAGGCAGGCGAGCACATGGTGGCGTCCCGTTCGCTGTTCGGGTCCACAGTGCAGTTGTTCACCAATATCCTCGGTCGTTTCGGCATCGAGGTGAGCTTCGTCTCCGCCACCGACCCCGAGGAATGGCGGCGGGCAGCGCGCCCCGATACGCGCCTGTTCTTCCTGGAGTCGCCCTCCAATCCGCTCACCGAGGTGAGCGACATCCGGGCCCTGGCCGCCATCGCCCGCGAGAGCGGCGCCCTGCTCGTCGTGGACAACTGCTTCTGCACGCCGGCGCTTCAGCAGCCGCTGACCCTGGGCGCAGACGTGGTCATCCATTCCGCCACCAAGTACCTGGACGGCCAGGGCCGTGTCCTGGGCGGCGCGGTACTGGGCGGGCGGGAACTGCTGGAGCCGGTGTTCGGTTTCCTGCGCACGGCCGGGCCGACCCTGTCCGCCTTCAACGCCTGGGTGCTGCTCAAGGGCCTGGAGACCCTGTCCCTGCGCATGGAGGCCCACAGCCGCAATGCCCTGGAGCTGGCCCGTTGGCTGGAGGTCCAGCCCCAGGTGGAGCAAGTCTTTTACCCCGGACTGGCCTCCCATCCGCAGCACGCCCTGGCCATGGACCAGCAGCGTACCGGCGGCGGCATCGTGTCCTTCCAGGTCAGGGGGGGACGGGAGACGGCCTGGCGCCTGATCGACGCCACCCGGCTCATGTCCATCACCGCCAATCTGGGTGATACGCGGACCACCATCACCCATCCCGCCTCCACCACCCATGGGCGCCTCAGCCCGGAACAGCGGGAGGCCGCCGGGATCGGGGAGGGGCTCATCCGCCTCGCCGTGGGCCTGGAGCATCCGGAAGACCTCAAGGCCGACCTGACAGGGGGGCTGTAGCGGATTCCAGGCAGCAACAGGGATGAACAAGAACCGCTCCGTGGCATTCTTCGAGACCCAGTTCCGCCGGCAGGTGGAGCAGGGCGAGTATGCCCTCAATCCCTTCGAGCAGCGGGCCCTGCCCTATCTGACCGGCGAGGTGCTGGACCTGGGCTGCGGCCTGGGCAATCTGGCCCTGGCGGCGGCTCGGCAGGGCTGCCGGGTCACCGCCTTGGACGGCTCGCCGACGGCCGTGGCGCGCCTGCGGCATGCGGCCGAGGCCGAAGGACTCGCCGTGACCGCCGGGCTTGCCGAGCTGGCCGATTACCGCCTCGATGGCGACTGGGACGCCATCGTCTGCATCGGCCTCCTGATGTTCCTCCCCGAGGCCAAGGCCCGTGCCATGATCGCGGACATCCGTCGGCACGTGCGCCCCGGCGGCGTGGCCGTGGTGAATCTCCTCACCCGGGGCACCAGCTTCATGGACATGTTCCAGGCGGACCACTATTGCCTGTTGGCGCCCGGAGAACTGCACAAGGCCTTCGCCGGGTGGGAGATCCTGGAGGAACTCCATGAGACCTTTCCGGCGCCGGGGGAGACCCTGAAGGCGTTCGACACCCTGGTCGCCCCGCGGCCCTAACCGGAGGTCCGTCTCCATGCTGCCCGTCGAGCTGCGTCTCCCGATCCGGATGCTGCCGCAACCGGACGAGACCACCTGCGGTCCCACCTGCCTGCACGCCGTCTACCGCTACTGGGGCGAGGACAAGACCCTGACCGAAGTGATCGACCGCACCCGCAAGCTGGAGCGGGGCGGCACCTTCGCCGTTTTCCTGGCCTGCGACGCCCTGAAGCGCGGTTACGAGGCCACCATCTACACCTACAACCTGATGGTGTTCGATCCCACCTGGTTCCGGTCCGGCGTGGACATCGCCGACCGCCTGCGTCGGCAACGGGACGCAAAGACCGATCGCCGCCTGCGCCTGACCACCGAGGGCTACCTGGAGTTTCTCGAACTGGGCGGGCGCCTTCGCCTGACCGACCTGTCGCGCCCCCTGATCCGCGGGATACTGCGTCGCAATCTGCCCATCCTCACCGGTCTCTCTTCCACCTTCCTGTACCGCAGCGCGCGGGAATACGGGCCCGAGGACGCGCCGGACGACGTGCGCGGGGCCCCGGGCGGGCATTTCGTGGTGATGGCCGGCTACAACCGGCGGGAGCGGACCGTGCTGGTGGCGGACCCCTACGGCCCGCACCCCTTCGGGGACGCCCATGAATATTGGATCAACATCGACCGGGTAATCGGGGCGGTGCTTCTGGGCATCGTCACCCACGATGCCAATCTGCTGGTCATCAGTCCGGCCAAATCTTCGGGGGGGAGAGATCACCGTGAGCGTCGTCATCGTCGTCAGCAACCCGCGTGACTGGCCCCTGGACATCCCCGGGGTCACGGTGGTGTCGGCCCGGGCCTATCTCACCGATCCGGTCTACAGCGAGGACCGGGCGGCCAAGGTGTTCAACCTGTGCAAGTCCTACCGCTACCAGAGCCTGGGCTACTACGTCTCGCTGCTGGCGGAGGCCCGGGGACACCAGCCCCTGCCCAGCGCCCACACCATCGGGGCGCTGCAATCCCAGGCCCTGGTCCGGGTGCTGACGGAGGACCTGGATTCCCTGATCCAGAAGTCCCTGGCGCCGATCCGGTCGGACCACTTCGATCTGTCCATCTATTTCGGCCGCAACGTGGCGGCCCGCTACGAAAAGCTGAGCCAGCAGCTCTTCGGCCTGCTACACGCGCCCTTGCTGCGCGCCTATTTCGAGCGCCACGGGGAGCTGTGGTACCTGCACAGCGTGCGTCCCATCGCCGCCAACGACATCCCCGAGAACCACACGGCATTCGTGGTCCGGGCGGCTGCGGACTATTTCAGCGGACGCAAGCGTCGGCCGCGCAAGCGCTCGGTGCCGCGCTATTCCCTGGCCGTCCTGGTCGATCCCTCCAATCCGGAACCGGCGTCCAACGCCAAGGCCCTGCAAAAGTTCGAGAAGGCCGGGACGGCCCTGGGCCTGGAGGTGGAGTTCATCACGCGCAGCGACATGGGGCGGCTCAACGAATTCGACGCCCTGTTCATCCGGGACACCACCTTCGTCAACCATTACACCTAC
>JBJKSP010000082.1:0-5468 GCA_046703865.1 Thiobacillaceae bacterium | reverse complement strand
GCGCAGCAGGTCGGAGCTGTAGTGCATGCCGGCCGGCGGCTGGATGCGCAGGGTATGGAACTCGGCCGCCTCGGGGAACTTGGCTTTGCCGTTTTCCTTCAGTTCGGTGAAGCGCGGGATGATGCCGGCGCCGTAGCCGATCACGCCCACGGTACCGCCCTTCCAGTAGCCGAACTTGGTCTCGTAGGAGGTCTCCAGCTGGCCGAGCAGGTCGACCATCATGTCATTTTCCTGCGCCAAGCGCTTCAGGCCGGTGACGAACGAAGGCCACTTGCCCTTCTCCAGTTCGTCCAGATTCGGCGTGTCGTACATTTGCTTAGCCATCTGTTTTCTCCTTTAGGTCTCGAATAGCGAGTGTCGTCAGAACAGGGTGCCGTACTTGCCTGTCGGCCTGTGGCCGGCATAAGACGAGTGCGAGCATATTAGTGAGCGCTGATCGAGCTATCCATCATTCCGATGGGGTAGCCCCTAGCTTTAACGGGTAGTGGAAACCTACCCGATCGGGTAGGTAGGGTTAACCTGACTCGGTGATGCGAATACCCGACAAAATGTGTCAAATTATATGCCTCCTGCTTAAGAGAATTATTGTATTCTAAATTCCTATGGATAAGACCACTTCCCTGTCGAAGTTCAGAAACCCATACGGCAGCCAGGAAATCGAGCTGCAGCAGGTTGAATACGAAGCAGGCGGGATCCCCATGATGCGGCTGAGGATCCGGGAGCGCGGCGCCCGCTTCACCATCTTCGACGTGGATCCCGTGACGGCGAAATATTGGGCGGAAGAGATGCTCAAGTGGGCGACCCCCCTCGCGGCCGGGGAAACCCCAAAGCAGGGGGATTAGAAGCATGCGCATGTACAACCCCGAATGGGAAGCGATCAAGGATTTCGAACACACCACCCGGGTCAGGGATGTCCAGTTCGACCTCACGGGTTCCGAGTTGCCCGCCGACCACGGCGTGACGCTTTACAGGGAGCTGGTCCGGCATCTGCCGTGGCTGGAGCAGACCCCCGAAGCGGGGGTGCATCCGGTCCACGGGTGGCCCACGGGTCGCAACGCCAATCTGGTCATCAATCGTCGGATCAAACTGGTCCTGCGTCTGCCGGTGGAACGGGTGGAGGACGCCCGCGCCCTGGTGGGCAGCCGGATCGACCCGGGTGCCGGTCCCATCACCATCGGCCCCTTGAAGGTCCGGCCACTGACGCCATATGCCACCCTCTACTCCCATCTTGTGGTCATGGGGCCGGAGGATGAAGCGGCGTTCCTGGCCGAGGCGCGCCGCGAGTTGGAACACCTGGGCATCCAATGCGGACTGATTGCCGGGAAGCACCGTAAAATATCCGTTCCCGACGGCAAGGTGTCGGGGTACAGCCTGATGTTGCACGACGTGAGCCTGATGCAGTCCATCACCGTGCAGGAGCAGGGCCTGGGCCGATACCGTGGTTATGGGTGCGGGATCTTCATCCCGCATAAATCCATCAAGGAAGTGGTGATCGACTGAGCGACGCAGTGGTCACCCTGTTTTTCATCAACTTGCAGAGAAAAGGAGATTCAACGTGGGTTACGTATTGAATGGTGAAGAACTGGAAGTGGACGACGAAGGCTTCCTGGTCGAGCCCAATTTCAGCGACGAGGTCGTGCCTGTCATCGCAGAGGCCGAAGGGATCAGTCTCACCGACCAGCATTGGCAGGTGGTCAACTTCATGCGTCGTAAGTATCAGGAGGACGGCCATACCCCCAACTTCCGCAACATGGTGGCGGAACTGGATGAGGAGCACCCGGGGACGGACTGGAAGAAGACGCTCTATGAGTTGTTCCCCAAGCAGCCCAACCGGCAGTCCGCCAAAGTCGCGGGTCTGACCAAGCCTTTCGGCAAGGGCGGATACTGAGCCAGGTATCAGAAGACAGGCATCAGGCATCAGATCGATGTTTCCGATGCCTGATTCCTGATCCCAGACATCCGACATGTACATCAATACCATCGTCTCCACCGAAGACCTGGCGTCGCATATCGAGGATCCCCAGTGGATCGTGTTCGATTGCCGCTTCACCCTGACCGATCCCGACGCGGGGCGCCAGGTCTACGCCAAGGGTCATATCCCGGGTGCGCGTTATATCCATCTGGATGAGGATCTGTCGGCCCCCATCCAGCTGGGCAGGACCGGTCGCCATCCCCTTCCCGACCCGCGGGCACTGACTGAAAAGCTTTGCGCCTGGGGCGTGGGGGTGAACAAGCAGGTGGTGGTCTACGATGACAGCTTCGGCGCCATGGCCGTGCGCATGTGGTGGCTGCTGCGCTGGATGGGACATCCGGCCGTGGCCCTCTTGGACGGGGGCTATCCCAAGTGGACCCGCGAGATGCGGCCGGTGACCCATGAGGTCCCCGAGGCGCGCAAGGCGAGTTGCGCCTGCCTGCCGGAATACAGCCAATTGGCGGACGCCGATGAGGTACTGGAGGCCTCCAGCACCGGCTCCGCCTTGATCATCGATGCCCGCCCCGAACGCCGCTTCACCGGCGAATACGAGCCTCTGGACCCGGTGGCCGGCCACGTGCCCGGCGCCATCAACTGGTCCTTCGAAGAGAACCTGGATCTGGACGGCACCTTCCAGCCCCCCGAGGCCCTGCGTGAAACCTACCAGTCGTTGCTCAAGGGGCGGCCGGCCTGGCAGGTCATCCACATGTGCGGTTCCGGCGTCACCGCCTGCCACAATGTCCTGGCCATGGAGATCGCCGGCCTGCCCGGTTCCCGGCTCTATCCCGGGTCCTGGAGCGAATGGGTCACCGACCCCTCCCGGCCGGTCGCCCTGGGCGAGGCTTGAGCATGGCCAAACCCATCCGTGTCAAGACCGTCTGGTTCAAGAAGGAAGGCGAACGGCCCGCGAGCGAGACGGCCAGTGTCATCGCTTCCACCATCTGGCGTCTGGCGGACAAGTCGGTGGACAACCTGTCCAAGGCTGATTACGACATTGTCACGCCCCAGCGCGGCTTCAAGATCATCGCCGAACTGGTCTGCTTTCTGGTCCATTATCTGGACCGCCTGGTCTATCGCCGCCTGGACGAGGCCAGGCGGACGGAACTGGTCGGCGCGGTGGGGCAGCGCCTGGCGGAGATCATAGAAGACAACATCCTGGAGTTCACGGGCGGACTGAAGGACCCGGACTACGATTACCGGGCCGGCTTCATCGACCTCATGAACCGGCGCATGGAGGAATATGCGGAATTCGAATTCCCGGACGACAAGGCCAGCTTCCCCGCCCTGCGCTACCTCAGCCTTCAGATCCGGGAGGTCATGGAGAAGACCGACCAGACCTGGGTCCAGGACCAGATCATGGACATCGAGATGCCCGAGATGATGGGCATGGTGAAGAAGAACGTGGACGGGTTTTATCCGTCCCAGAGTTCAGGGATCGGGGATCAGGGATCAGGGTCGTGATCCCGGTAGAGAGTCCCTTTCACCCCGACAACGAGGCCGGCTACCTGGCCTGGCGGGCGGACAAACTAGCCGGGTATCCCCAGCGCGGCGAGGACCTCATCGTCCCGGTGGCGGACCACCGCCGTCTCAGCAACGCGGAATACCAGGCCCTCTGGCAACGGGTCGCCAAGACCAACGTGGCCGTCTACGCCACCGGCCTGGGCGAGACCGAGGACAAGGCGATCCCGCGCCTCGTCGCCGCCCAGTTCGGGCTGCAGAGCCTGGATGCCAACTGGCTCGCGGACGAAGACGGCATTTCCAGCCTCACGCCCCAGGACGATGACGACGGCGAAGCGGCCGATCGGGCTCCGGGCGTCGATCCCGGGCGGCGGGGTGACTATATCCCCTATACCCACCACCGCATCCGCTGGCATACGGACGGCTACTACAATCCGCGCGAGCGGCGCATCTTCGCCATGATGCTGCACTGCGTGAGGGCGGCGGAGGAGGGCGGCGTCAACGACCTCTACGACCAGGAACTCGCCTACATCGCCCTGCGCGACACCGACCCAGGGCACATCCGGGCACTCATGGCCGAGGATGCCATGAGCATTCCGGCCCGGGTGGACGAGACGGGCACCGCCCGGCCCGACGAGGTGGGGCCGGCCCTGTGCGTGCACGAAGGCAACTTGCACCTGCGTTACACGGCCCGGACCAAGAGCATCCGCTGGAAGCCGGATGCCGCAACCCGATCCGCCGTTCAGGCCCTGGAGGACCTGCTGGCTTCACGCCCCTACGGTGTCTTCACCGTCAAGCTCGGCCCCGGCATGGGCGTGCTGTGCAACAACGTCCTGCACACCCGATCGGGATTCACGGACCGGCCGCAGCACCGCCGCCTGCTCTACCGGGCGCGCTACCACGACCACATCCGCAACCTGCGCGTCGCCTGAAAAGTCCATCCCCGGCAGCCGGACCGGGGCGTCCCCGGAGATCAGCACAGACGGGCCTTCGGTATGGAAGGGACGTTCGGGGGACGATTCTCGATGCGGTGGGGGTCGACAGCGCATGGCTCACCAACCTGCCTCCCACGAAGGCGTAGGCCCGAAGCGCTCCACGAGAAAATCGATCAGCACGCGCACGCGCGAAGAGAGCGTGCGGTTGGGTAAATAGACCAGATAGATGGCGCTGTCAGGCACGACCTGAAACTGGCGCAACAACGCTACCAGTTCACCCCGCCGCAAGGCATCCCCCACCATATAGATTGGCAGGATACCGATTCCCAGGCCGGCGGCGACGGCCGCGCGCACGGCGTCCATTTCATCGGTTTCAAACACTCCAGCGACCGGAACGGAATATTTCCGCCTTTCCCGCCGCAGCGTCCAGACCCCTTTGGGCGCAAGCGGCGGAAACAGCACGCACTCCTGCTCGCGCAGGTCCTCGATCCGGCGTGGCGTTGCGCGGCGTTTGAGGTAGGCGGGCGAGGCACACAGCACGGAGCGGTTGGAGGCGAGCTTGCGCGCCACCAGATTCGGGTCCGGACTAAACGACACGCGGATGCCCAGATCGAATCCCTCTTCGCCCAGGTCGACCGGGCGATTGCTGCACAAGAGCTTGACCTGGATTTTCGGATACTTCTGATAGAACTCGGGCAGCGCGGGCAATATGTGCCGCACCGCAAACGCCGGAACTGCCGTCAATTTCACCAGACCGGCCGGGTCGGATTGGGTCCGGGTCAAGCGCTGCTCGGCCAGCTCTGCCTCCTGCACGATCCTGGCGCAATGCTCGTAAAAGAGGGCGCCGGCCTCGGTCAGGCTGAGCTTGCGCGTGGAGCGGTGCAGCAGCTTTACCGACAGCGAGCGTTCCAGCGCGCTCACGTGCCGGCTCGCCAGCGACTTCGACATGCCGAGTTTGTCCGCGGCGGCGGAGAAGCTCTTCGCTTCCACGACCTGCGCGAACACGCGCATCCCATTCAGGCGGTCCTTCATTGATACGAATCCTGCAACAATGAATTTCAGTAAACGCCATTTATCTAATTTCGGCAACCAACTAAATTTAC
>JBJKSP010000081.1:0-4164 GCA_046703865.1 Thiobacillaceae bacterium | reverse complement strand
GCCATGTACCACACGGGGCTGAATCCCTTGAAGAAGGTGCTGGGCGGCCGGGGCCGGCCCGTCACCGTGACCCGCTCCGGGCGCACGCGCCGCTTGCACAAGGCCTTTTTGCGCTACCACGATCCGGACAACTGGCCGCTGCTGAGGGAAGCCCTGCAGCGCATGGGTCGCGCCGACCTCATCGGAAACGGAAAGCGGCACCTGGTTCCGGCCTTCCAGCCCGCCGGCACAGGGCACCGGGGCGCAATCGCCGCAAAATCGGCCACCGGCAGGGGACGAGGGCCGGTCAATACCGGACGGGCGAGGGGTGGGCGGGCGCGTTGACTCGCCGACCATCCTGTCGGTCGGCGGCTTGCCACGCCAGGGGTTCCGGGGGATGATCCCAGCCCGGCCGGCGGCCCCTTTGCGGACACGGCATTGCGCCGGCCCTATCGACAGGTTGGCATGGAAACGGAGGAGGGAAGGATGGCGAATCCGTCGCGTGATCGCATCACAGCAACCCGCGTCCTACGCGGTATTCGTGTTGTCGGGGCCTCGCTCGGACTGGCGGTTCTGTCCGCACTGCCGGTGAGCGGCGCATACGCGGCCGTGAGCAAGGGGCTCGACGGTTATGCCGTACTCCGGATGTGCCAGGGGGCTGAGCAGGTCAGAACCCTGGACGTGATGTGCAACAGCTATCTCAACGGCTTCATCGACACCCTGGCCTATTTCAGGCGTCGCGGCGCGAAGACCGCGCCCAGCTTCTGCCTGGGGGAGGGGGACAAGGCGCGCGTGCCCACCGTGCTGGTGGTCTGGCTCAACGCCCATCCGCATGCGCAATCGGAGCCGGCGCCGGACGTGCTGCACAAGGTGTTGTCCGAGAACTTCCCCTGTCTGCACAGGAAATAGGCTCGAAACGGCGCGCGTCACCCGAAGTGGCCTGAATACGGAAGTCAGGAGGTGAACTATCTGGCCCATGCCCTGCTGGCCGGCGCCGATCCCGGCCTCAGGCTGGGCGGCATGATGGGCGATTTCATCAAGGGCCCTCTGCCTGCGGGGTTGCCGCCCGAGCTGGCGGCCGGCGTGGCCCTGCACCGGCGCATCGACAGCTACGCCGAGACCCATCCCGCCTTCGGCCGCAGCCGAAGCCGCGTCAGTGCCGAGCGACGGCGTTACGCGGGCGTCATGGTGGACCTCTTTTATGACCATTTCCTCGCCGTGCATTGGACATCCTATTGCGACCAGCCCCTCACGGACTTCACCCGCGAGTCCTATGCCCTCCTGGCCGTCCATGCGCAGGCGTTGCCGCCTCGGTTGGCTGCCCTCCTGCCTGCCATGCGCCGCGAAGATTGGCTCGCTTCCTACCGTGATCTGGAATCCGTCGGCTTCGCCCTGGACCGCATGGCCGCCCACCGCTTGTCTCGCCCCAACCGACTGGCGGGGGCCGTGACCGAACTGGCAGCGGACTACGAGGGGTTCGGCCGGGACTTCAGGGCGTTCTTTGCCGATGCCTTGGCCCATGTTCGGGGCCCATGTTCAGGGCATCCGCGTCCCCATGGAGGTTCCGGACTCGGCGACGAGCCCGGAACCGGAAACCGCCCCAGCCCGGGCTGAAATCTCCGAATAAGACCATCACCTCCGGTTCAGCGCAACGGGATCACCAGCGGCGGGACCTGGACGCCGATCACGACGGACGGATCACGCGGGTAGGCCGGCCGATAGTAATAGGGGTAGCTCGGCGCATAGTAGACGGGTGGCCCGTAATAGGCCGGACCGCCGCGGATGATGAACCGCGGACCAGGGATCACCCGGTGATCTCGCCAATAGCCGCGCCCGTCCCAATCCCGATGATCACGCCAATGCCGATGATCACCACGGTCCCAGCGCTGGTTCCAGGAATGTCCGTCACGTCCCCAACGGCCATAGTCATCGGCCGCCGCGCTGCCGGCCATTCCGAGGGCCGCAATGGCGAGGGTGGCGGCTAATAAAGTGCGTGTGCGTGCTTTCATGGTTTGCTCCTTGCTCTCGTCCCGAGGACTGGGCAAAACCCTTTCGCCCAGCTCCTCACACCCTCATGCTAGGGGATGGATCTTCCCGCGAAGTTTCCATTCGTTACGGTCTGTAACGGGCGGTTCGACGTGGGACTCCACCCCCGTCGGCCGGTGATTTCACCGGTTTCGGCTGCTTATACTGAGGGTGTTTGCATGGGCGGGGGTGGCGGATGGAGCGGCCAAACGAACCGAGGGAAGAACGCATACGCGAGACGGGACTGAAGCTTGCCCGCATCGCCGCCGGGCGTCGTCCCGGCCTGTTCGATCCCAGGGGATTGCACGGGCGTCTGCTCTCCCGCGTTATGGAAGACGCGGACCTGCGTACCCGGCTGTTCCAGTTTGTGGACGTGCTGCCCCAACTCCGCGACGACCACGCCATCGCGGGGCACTTCCGGGCCTATCTGGGGGACTGTGCACTGGGCGGTCTCTGGGGCCGGGTGCTGAGGCTGGGCGAGCAGCCCTGGGCAGCCTTCGCCGTGCGCCGAAGCGTGCGGCGCCTGGCGCGGCAGTTCCTGGCCGAAGAGACGCCCTGGGTCCTGAGCCGCCTGTTGGACAGGCTGCGCAGGCTGCCGGCCCGACTCAGCCTGGATGCGGTGGGGGAGGCGGTGCTCTCCGAGGCCGAGGCGGATGCCTACCGGGACCGGATCCTGCGCCATATCGACGCCCTGGCGGGGGAAGCGGGGGTGGACCTGTCGGTCAAGCTCTCCGCGCTTACCCCACGGTTCGACCCCATCGATCCGGAAGGCAGCGCCCGGCGCGTCTGGACGCGATTCGCTCCCATTGCCCAGGCGGCCAGGGAACGCGGTGTGGCGCTGACCGTGGACATGGAACAGGCGGAGCTGAAACCCCTCATCCAGGCGGTGTTCCTGCAATTGGCCCTGGAGTATCCGGAACCCGGTTTCCGGGTGGGCCTCGCCATGCAGGCCTACCTCAGGAATGCTCCCCGGGACCTGGAGGCGATCCTGGCCTTCGTGCGTGAGTATCGCCGGCCCATTGCCCTGCGCCTGGTGAAAGGGGCCTACTGGGATACGGAGCAGGCCTGGGCCGCCCAGCGTGACTGGCCCGTGCCCGTGCTCCTGGACAAGGCCGCCACGGACCGACAGTACGAGCGGCTGACCCTGCGCCTCATGGAGAATGCCGACCTGGTCTATCCCATGATCGCCAGCCACAACCTGCGCAGCCAGGCCCACGCCTTGGTCGCGGCCCGCAACCTGGGGCTATCCTCCAGGAACTGGGAGGCCCAGTTACTCTACGGCATGGACGAGCCCCTGTGCGACGCCCTCATCGCGGAGGGGGTGAGCGTGCGGGTTTACGTGCCCACCGGCGATCTGGTGGTAGGGATCGCCTACCTCATCCGCCGCCTGCTGGAGAACACCGCCGGCACCTCCATCCTGCGCCAGGCCTATGCGGAGGGCCGTTCCGCCGAGGCCTTGCTGGCGCCGCCCGTTCCGTCAAGCATGACGGGGACTCACGCGGGGCTTGCCACGCCCCACAGCGAAAGCGAGTCCGGTGCGCACCGAGGCTTCGAGAATGCGTCGTTGACGGACTTCAGCCAGGCGCCGGCCCGGGATGCCTTCCGCCGGGCACTGGCCCAGGTCAGAGGCGAGATGGGCCGACCGTACGAGCTGGACGACGGAGGCGGCTGGCTGGTCTCCGCCAATCCGGCCGATCCCGGCGAAGAGGTGGGCCCGGTGCGGGCGGTCCGGGCGGACCGGGTGGACGCGGTCGTGGCCGGTGCGGTGGCGGGTTTCCGGCAATGGCGGGAGGTGCCCGCCGGGGAACGGGCCGCAAGGCTGCGCGCCGCCGCACGCCTCATGGACACCCGGCGTGCCCGTCTCGCCGCCTGGGTGGTGCTGGAGGCAGGCAAGAACTGGCGCGAGGCGGATGCCGACGTGGCGGAGGCGGTGGACACCCTCAACTACTACGCCGGTCAGATGGAGGCCCTGGACGGCTGGCGGCCCAACCGACACGACCCCGGAGAGCGCAGCGACAGCCGCTATGAGGCGGTGGGCCCTGCGGCCGTCATCGCCCCCTCGAACTTCCCCCTCGCCATCCTCGCGGCAAAGAGGGCCCCCGCGCTGGCCGCCGCCTCATCCGTCAACCTCAAGCCTGCAAGCCTCACCCGCGAGAACGC
>JBJKSP010000080.1:0-8532 GCA_046703865.1 Thiobacillaceae bacterium | reverse complement strand
TATCTGCTGCTGTCCATCCTGATCGGGGAGTACGCAGCCACGCCCGTGAAGAACTCTCGCGACTATGTGGTGGCCGGCCGCTCCCTGCCCATCTACATCGTCACCGCCACGGTGTTCGCCACCTGGTTCGGCTCGGAGACGGTACTGGGCATCTCCGCCACCTTCCTCCAGGACGGCCTCAAGGGCATCATCGCCGACCCCTTCGGCTCCAGCCTGTGCCTGATCCTGGTGGGCCTGTTCTTCGCCCGGCCGCTGTACCGCATGAAGCTCCTCACCATCGGCGATTATTACAGGCGCCGCTACGACCACGTGGTGGAGGTGGCCACCAGCGTATGCATCATCCTGTCCTACCTGGGCTGGGTCTCGGCCCAGATGACCGCCCTGGGCCTGGTGTTCAACGTCCTGTCCGGCGGGCAGATCGACAATCACACCGGCATCGTCATAGGCGCGGCCATCGTGCTGGTCTATACCCTGTTCGGCGGCATGTGGTCCGTGGCCCTGACCGACTTCTTCCAGATGAGCGTCATCATGCTGGGCATCGGCTACATCGCCTGGGTGGTGAGCGGCATGGCCGGCGGCGCCGCCGTGGTGATCCGCCATGCCGCGGCACACGGAAAGTTCGAGTTCTGGCCCAAGGCCGACGCCCGGGACATCGTCGCCTTCATCTCCGCCTGGGTGACCATGATGTTCGGCTCCATCCCCCAGCAGGACGTGTTCCAGCGGGTGATGTCGGCGAAGGATGAGAAGACCGCCATGCGCGGCTCCATCCTGGGCGGCAGCCTCTATTTCCTGTTCGCTTTCCTGCCCATCTTCATCGCCTATTCCGCCTTCGTGCTCATGCCGGACATGGTGCACAAGTACCTCAACGAGGATTCCCAGCTGATCCTGCCCAACCTGATCCTGGAGCACACGCCCCTGTTCGCCCAGGTGATGTTCTTCGGCGCCCTGCTCTCGGCCATCATGTCCACCGCCAGCGGCACCATCCTGGCGCCCTCGGCCACCTTCACCGAGAACGTCCTCAAGGTCTTCATCCCGTTCAAGAGCGACAAGCACCAGCTCTGGACGATGCGCGGGGTGGTGGTGGCCTTCACCATCGGCATCGTGCTGTTCGCCCTGCACAGCGAGCTCTCCATCTACGCCATGGTGGAGAACGCCTACCAGGTGACCCTGGTGGCCGCCTTCGTGCCCCTGGCGGCGGGGGTTTACTGGAGGCCCGCCACCACCCAGGGGGCCTACCTGTCCATGATCCTGGGCACCGTGACCTGGCTCGGCCTGGCCTATGTCGACCCGGACGGCTTCTGGCCGCCCCAGTTCGCCGGTCTGCTGATGAGCGTCGTGGGCATGGTGGCGGGGTCGCTGTCGCCCGTCCAGCTGGTGCGCCGCGGCCACCACCAGCATTACGGGCAGACCGAGCTGGGCTGACGGATCGGTGGGCAGCCCGGCCTAGTGAACCCCGCGGCGGATGTGGTAGCCGCGGTAGCCCACGATCACGCCGTCGGGGGTGATCTGTTCCAGGCGCAGGCCGGGTGCGATGAGATCGCCTTCCGACAGCATCTGGCCGTTGATGATGACGCGGCGGCCCTCGGGGTTCTTCGTATAGACCTGGAACGAGATCGAAATGGGGGGCATCCCCTGTCGGACCGAGGGGGGCAGTGCGCTCGGTTCCACCGGTTTCTGGTCCTGGCCGGCATCCGTCAGGGCGCCGCCGACCGGCTGCGTCGGAGGCGCTGTTTCGGCCCCGGACGGGGTGATGATCCGGGCACCCGGGGGCACCTGCAGTCCGGCCGGCGCGTGGGGTGCGGCCGTTGCTGGGCCCGCCTCTTCACCGCTGGCTGGGCTACCGGCCGTGGACACCGGTGCGGGGGCCGGTTCCCGCACGGGACGGGCTGCCGGCTTCGGCGCAGCGGGCGACGGTAGCGCCTCGGCCGTGTGTAGGCTGGGGGAAAGGGGCACGGTCGCATGGGGCGGGGCCGCGGGGACCGGCGACTGCGTTTGCCACGGGCGCAGCCAGCCGATGAGGATGCCTGCGCCGATCAGGACCCCACCGAGCAGGAGGTTCAGGGAGACCCCGGTCCGTTTGGTGGCGGGCGCTACGGCCTGGGCCGTCGCCAGGGTCGGCGCCGTGCCGCGCTGGCGCTGCTGGTCGGCCTTTCTGAGGGCATCCAGGATGTAGGACATGGCTAGCTAATTTCCTTTCCCCTTCGCAGTCGGCTTTGCAACCAGTCTGGGTGCGGCGTCGTCCGTCTCGCTCACCAGGCGGATCAGGGTCCGGGGCCCGACGTCGCCGTCCGGGACCAGCCCATGCGAGAGCTGGAACCGCTTGACCTGACGCGTCAGGTCATCGTCGTACACCGGGTCGGCGTTGGCCGCGGGCTGCCTGCCCTGGACTCGGGCCACGTGGTCGATCACCCACCCCACGGCCGGACCCTTGTCACCGGGGCGCAGCGTCCCCTGCACTACCGCCGGCGCGCGCCAGGGCAGGCTGTAATCCCCCGTCCACTGCGCCGCCAGGGCGCCTAGGGCGACCCTACGGGTGGCGGTGCCGACGGTGAAGGTGGCGCTGACGGGCCCGAGCCGGGTGAGGGCCGCATAGAATTCGTGGCCCTGGTCGTCGCGCAGGCGCAGGACGGCCGGCCGGTTCAGCTCGCGCAGATCGTCCAGGCCGCCGCGCGCGGTCCGGCAGCGAAAGCCCTGGCCTTGCGCCTGGCGACAGGCATCGGCCCCCTGGACGTCCACCCCCCAGGCCCGGAACACGGCGGCATAGGCGAGGGCCTCGCTTTGCGAGCGGGGCTGGTCGGACGGCCATTCCAGCACGGCCGGCAAGGCTTGGCCGGCGGGGACCCGGGCTGCGTGATCCGCAGTCTTCGTCTTTGCGTTTGAGGACATCGCGGGGGGTGCAGCCGGGCGGGGCTGTCCCTGCTGATACAGCAGCACGGCCGCCGCGCCGCCGGCGAGCAGGACCAGGCCCGCCGCGAAGGCGCGCCCCAGACGATTGCCCGGTCGCGCCGACTGGGGAAAGACCTCCCGTGCCGCCTGCTTGAGGGTGGCACGGTCGACCCGGTCCCGGCTTTGGGCATAGGCGCCCAGCAGTGCCCGGTCGCACAGCACGTTGATGACCCGGGGAACGCCGCCGCTCAGGCGATGCAGCCGGCTTATGAGGGCGGCGGGGAACAACTGGCGCTGGGTCCCCGCCACCTGTAGGCGATGTTCCACATAGGCGGCGACCTCCTGCCGGCTCAGCGGCCCCAGGTGGTAGCGCGCGACGATGCGCTGGGCCAGCTGGCGCAGCTCGGGGCGGGCCAGCATGTCCGCCAGCTCGGGCTGGCCGATCAGGATGATCTGGAGCAGCTTGCGCTCGTTTGTCTCCAGATTGGTGAGCAGCCGCATCTGCTCCAGCACGTCGGCGGAGAGGTTCTGCGCCTCGTCGATGATCAGCACCGCATGCCTGCCGCGGGCATGGGCGTCGAGCAGGTGTTCGTTGATGTGGTCCACGAACACCTTGATGCTGGTATTGCCGGGCGGGCAGGCGATGCGGAACTCGGCGCAGATGGTCGAGAGCAGCTCCTCCACCGTCAGCTTGGGATTGAAGATGTAGGCGACGTCGCAGGACTCGGGGATCTGCTCCAGCAGGCAGCGGCACACCGTGGTCTTGCCCGCCCCCACCTCCCCCGTGAGCAATACGAAGCCGCCTTCGCCGGTCACCCCATAGAGGAGGTGGGCCAGCGCCTCTTGGTGGCGCTGGCTCATGTAGAGGTAGCGCGGATCCGGGGCGATGGAGAAGGGCGCTTCGGTGAGGCCGAAGTAACTCAGGTACATGAGGATCGGGGATGGCGGCCCGGCGCTGGATTATCCTGCAAACGGCGGTTGGGCGCGCCCAATGCTGCGTTCAAACAGGGTCAGGCGGCGATGCGCCGCTGGTGCGCGCTGCCCCAGAGTTCTTCCAGGTTGTAGTGCTGGCGCACGGCGGGGTGCATCACGTGGACCACCACGCTGCCCGCATCCACCAGCACCCATTCCGCCGCCCGCTGCCCCTCCACGCCGACGATGCCGGCACCGGCCTCCTTGAGCTTGTCCCGCACGTGGTCGGACAAGGCCTTGACCTGGCGGCCGGAATCGCCGCAGGCGATGATCATCTTGTCGAACAGGGGGGTGAGGTGGGAGACGTCCAGTACGGTGATGTCCTTGCCCTTGATGTCCTCCAGGGCGTTGACGGCGATGCGTGCGAGGGTGTCGGTATCCATGGGCTCCTTATCGGTACAGGCGATGGTTGGAAATGTAATCCAGGACGGCATCCGGGACCAGATAGCGTATGCTGCCCCCCGCCTTGACGAGGGTGCGGATGCCGCTGGCCGAGATGTCCAACTGGGTGATCGGCGAAAAATAGATGCGGCCGGAAGCGGTCTTGCACAAGTCCCCGGCCTGTTCTGTCCGATGCCGTGACAGTTCCGACCTCAAGGCCTGGGGGATGGCGTCGTCCAAGGCGGCGGGGTCGTAGCCGGGACGGTGGGCGACGGCGAGATGGGCGAGGTCGAACAGCCGCTGCCACTGGTGCCAGGTGGTCAGGCCCATGAAGGCGTCCGCCCCCAGGAACAGGGCCAGGGGGACGGCCTCCCCGAGTTCCCGGCGCAGTTCCGCCAGGGTGTCCACCATGTAGCAGGGGCCGGGCCGGCGCAGCTCCCTTTCGTCCAGGATGAAGCGGGGGTTGCCGGCGATGGCCAGTGCGGCCATGTCGCGACGGGCTTCGGGCGCGACGCTCGGCGGTCCCCGATGGGGCGGGCTGCCCGCGGGGATGACACGGACCCGACTCAGCCCCAGGGCCTCCGCCAGTTCCGCGGCCATGCGCAAGGGGCCGAAATGGACGGGATCGAAGGTGCCGCCGAGCAGCCCTACCGGCTGCAGGGATGGGGGATGGGGGATGGGGGATGGGACTGAACCCGACGCCCTAGTTATTCCCATCACCCATTACCCATTCCTCATCCCCTGACGTGGCCGTCGCCCAGCACGATCCACTTCTGGCTGGTGAGCCCTTCCAGGCCCACCGGGCCGCGGGCGTGGATCTTGTCGGTGGAGATGCCGATCTCGGCCCCGAGCCCGTATTCGAAGCCGTCGGCGAAGCGGGTGGAGGCGTTCACCATCACCGAGCTGGAGTCCACCTCCCGCAGGAAGCGGCGCGCCTTGCCGTAGTCCTCTGTGACGATGGCGTCGGTGTGGTGGGAGCCGTACCGGTTGATGTGTTCGATGGCCTCGTCCAGACCGTCCACCACCTTGATGGCGATGATGGGGGCCAGGTATTCCGTCTCCCAATCCGCCTCCGTCGCCGCGACCATGGCCGGCACCAGGCCACGGGCCTCGGGACAGCCGCGCATCTCCACCCCCTTGGCGGCGTAGATCTCGGCGATGCGGTGCAGGACCACCGGGGCCACGGAGCGGGCCACCAGCAGGCTTTCCGTGGTGTTGCAGGTGCCGTAGCGCTGGGTCTTGGCGTTGTCGGCGATGTGCACCGCCTTGGCCATATCCGCGTCGTCGTCGACGTACACGTGGCAGTTGCCGTGCAGGTGCTTGATGACCGGCACCCGCGCCTCGGCGGAGACCCGCTCGATGAGGCCCTTGCCCCCCCGGGGCACAATGACGTCCACGTAGTCCTTCATGGTGATGAGTTCGCCCACGGCGGAACGATCGGCGGTCTCGACGACCTGCACGGCGGTCTCGGGCAGGCCGGCGGCGGCCAGTCCCTCGCGCACGCAGGCGGCCACGGCCTGGTTGGAGTGGAGGGCCTCCGACCCCCCCCGCAGGATGGCGGCATTGCCGGCCTTCAGGCACAACCCGGCGGCGTCGGCGGTGACGTTGGGGCGGGCCTCGTAGATGATGCCGATCACCCCCAGGGGCACGCGCATCCGTCCCACCTGGATGCCGGAGGGGCGGTACTTGAGGTCGCTGACCTCGCCCACGGGGTCGGGCAGGGCGGCGATCTGGCGCAGCCCCTCGGCCATGCCGGCCACGATCTTGTCGTTCAGTGCAAGGCGGTCCAGCAGGGCGGCATCCAGTCCGCCGGCGCGGGCGGCCTCCATGTCTTGTGCATTGGCCGCCAGCAGCCTGACGGCGTCCCGCTCGATGGCCTCGGCCATCTTCACCAGGGCCAGGTTCTTGCGGTTGGTGTCGGCCCGGGCCACGGCCCGGGACGCCTCACGGGCCGCCCGGCCCAGATTCTGCATGTAAGCCTTAATATCCATAGCGTCTCTCTTCAAAGTCGGCGCCGCCTCTGCCGGTCAGGGACAGGGCCAGGCGCTTGAGCATCTCCCAGGCGTCCTCGCGCAACAACCCCTTGGCGGCGCGGTCGATGCGGGCGGCCTCCAGCACGGCCCGGCGCAGGGTGGGCAGGTCCAGCCGCTTGAGCGCCCGGGCCAGCCAGGGCTGGCGGCTCTCCCACACCTTCAGTCGCGCCATGGCTGCCGAGGGGGCCATGCCCCGCTGGATCAGCTCGGCAGCACGATAAAGGGTGCGCAGCTCCTGGGTCATTATCCACAAGGCCAGCAACGGTGTCTCGCCCTCGGCGCGCAGACCGTCCAGGATACGGGCCAGGCGCACCCGCTCGCCCTTGAGCAGGGCCTCCGGGATCTGTCCGGCATCATAGCGCGCCACGTCCAGCACCGCCTCGGCCACCTGCTCCAGACGGACGGGCCCGGGGGGCAGGAGCAGGGCCAGCTTCTCGATCTCCTGGTGGGCGGCGAGGAGATTGCCCTCCACGCGTCCGGCCAGGAAGGCCAGGGCGGCGGGCTGCGCCTTGAGGCCATGGCGGGCCAGTCGCATCCCGATCCAGTCGGGCAGGCGCTCCAGGGTGGGCGGCTGGGCGGTCACCACCGCCCCGCAGCGTTCCAGCGCCGCGAACCACTTGCTGTTCTGCATGGCCCTGTCCGCCCTGGGCAGTCCCACCAGCAGCCAGGTGTCCTGGGGCGGGCGGGCGCACCAGGCCTCCAATGCCTTGGCCCCGTCGGTGCCGGGCTTGCCGGTGGGCAGGCGCAGTTCCACCACGCGCCGGCTGGCGAACAGGGACAGGGTCTCGAATCCGGTCAGCCAGCCCTGCCAGTCGAAGCCGGCCTCCGCCTGGAAGGCCTGGCGTTCCTGGACGCCGGCCGCCCTGAGGGCCGCACGAACCTCGCCCAGTGCCTCGTCCACCAGCAGGGGTTCATTGCCGCTGACCGCATAGACGGGAGACAGGTCCCGGTTCAGGCTGGCGGCCAGCTGATCCGCCCGAATGCGCATGGCCGGGTATCAGGGATGGCCGATGAAGGAGAGCCGGCTCAGGACCTGGCGCAGGATTTCGTGTTGCATGTCCCGGATGAGATCGGCTTCCTCACGTTGCTTGGCCAGCAATTCCTGGTCGCTGTAGGAATAGTCCCGGGTGGCCTGGAGCAGGGTGGGTGCCAGGACCTGCTGGCCGCTGTGGTTCAGCACAGTCAGGGTGAGCCGGTAATAGAGCCGGTACTCCGCCACCTTGCCTCCACCGGAAAGGGCCAGGATGTCCTTGATATAGTGTTCATCGGCAAGCAGGACGCGGATCTCGGCGTGATCGGGTTTCGGCAGGAGCTTCTTGCCGCTCTCCACCAGGCTCTGGGACAGGAGCCGGGCGATGGGCGAGCCGCTGGCCGCGTCGATGTAGACGGAGCTGAAGGGAAGCAATGCCTGGCCGCGCAGCTTGAAGCCGCAGCCAGCCGTGGCCAGGACCGCGGCCAGGGCCACCAGCCATACCACCCGTTTGAACACTTCGCGCCGCATGTTCAGCTCCTCATACCACGATGTTGACCAGACGGCCGGGGACCACCACCACCTTCCTGACCGGCCGACCCTCCATGAAGCGCTGGGCCTCGGGACTGGCCAGGGCCACCCGCTCCACCGCCTCACGGCCTGCATCGGCCGCCACCGTGAGCTTGCCGCGCAGCTTGCCGTTCACCTGGAGGACCAGCTCGATCTCATTACGGATTAGCGCGGACTCGTCCACCTCTGGCCAAGGGGCATCCAGGATGTTGGTTCCGTAGCCAAGTTCGTGCCACAAGTGCTGCGTGATATGCGGGCAGATCGGCGACAACAGGCGTAGCAGAATACCTAGCGCTTCATGCTCTATTCGAAGGGCAACGTTGGCAGTTGGCTCATATTGTTTACCTTCGTGCACCTCCACCATTGACGGAATATTGGGCAATAGATTCAGAATCTTCATGCATGCTGCAACGACGGTGTTGAACTGAAATTTCGCCAGGTCAAAATTAGCTTGTCTTAGAAGTTCATGTATCTGTCGACGGAATGCGAGTTGCTCAGGGTGAAGGTTTGCCCAACTGATCTTATCCTCTCGATCAACAAATTCATTCTCGCCTCGTATTAGTTCTTGTCTTTCGGCTGAAAACACCCAGAGACGCTTGAGGAAGCGGTTCGCCCCCTCCACGCCGGCATCGCTCCATTCCAGGCTCTGCTCCGGCGGCGCGGCGAACATCATGAACAGGCGCGCAGTGTCGGCGCCGTACCGGTCGATCAGGGCCTGGG
>JBJKSP010000079.1:0-2557 GCA_046703865.1 Thiobacillaceae bacterium | reverse complement strand
GGCCGAATCGTAACACTGTGGGCGGGCCGCGCAGTCCATCCGGTCCGGCGGATTGCCAGACGGGAATTGAGTGTTGACCCCTCGGATAGGGTTTGTGGAAGTGCCATGACCCACATCACTGACTTGGCCGAACAGCACGTACTGGAATACCAATCCCGCCTCGGCTACATGGATGAACTGCTTGGGCGCGCCCGCAAGGATATCGGCGAAGAACGCGAAGACTGGGCTCGGCTGGCCGAACTGGAACGGGAACGGAACAGGCTCGCGGACTGGCGGGAGCATTGAGATCCGGCAGGCTGGACCGATGAGCATCCGGGACGCCGTCGCCCAGCAGCTGGAGAAACTGGTCGAGCACGCCCGACATTGGGGCGTGTCCACACTCATTGCGCCCATCCGATGGGCGAGCAGGTCAGTGTATAGATCGGCCGCCTGGCCGGCGAGGAGACACACGCCGCTGCCGCAGCAGATGGCGCTTCCGGCGTCCGGCACCCTTTCGTTGCCCGCCTGCGGCGGGTTCACCTGACTCCGGTACCGGCCTGCGGGGTGATGCGCAGGTAGTCCACTTCGGCGATCGATTCCAGGTTCAGGTTGCCGTCGTAGGGCTGGCGGCTGGTCATGATGCCGGCGTAGGTGGGTAGCCTGCGATCCTCCCTCGTCCCGGCCTCGATCCAGCCGCGTCCATCGGCGCTGTACCACGCGGTATAGGTCGTGCCCTGCTTGCGCAGGCGGAAGTAGGTGGTGGTACCCGTGAAGTCGATCTGCCTGCCCGAGAAGTTGATGATTTGGCCGCGGCCCCAGAATTGACGCTCTATGACCCGCCAGCAGTTGGCGGATTCGGGCTGCGGGTCGAAGCAGATGAGGATACCCACCCCTTGGAACGGCGAGACGGGGGCAAACCGGATTTGGGCCTCCATCGTCCAGTCGCCAGAAACGGCCCGCAGCACGCGGGGTGCGTTGTTGTTGGGACCCGGTGCGAAATCGGACCCTCCGCCCCGCGCGGAGGCGCTCATTTGCATCCCGCCGGCTTGGGTCAAACGGACCTTCGACTGGCCATTCGGATTGACGATCCTCCAGCGCGCGTCGATGGCGTCCCTTCCGAAAGCCCCCTGGTCGTCACTCGTGGATGCGGGAGGACGCGATGGCACGAACCCCGGACCGGGGACGGGAGGCCATGCGGCCGTCAGCGGGTCCTGCGCCTCGCCGGGCGTGCCCGGGGAAACGGGAGGCCATACGGACGTAAACGGCTTGGCCTGACTCTCCGTCCGGCTTGCGGGTGGCGCCGTGGAGGGCTGTTCCGCCGAGGCGGCGCGGGACGTGTCGCCACCCGACGCTCCGGCCGACCCGCCGGACACCGGTCCCGTGTCGCTTGCGGCGGTCTGTTGCGCGGGTGGATGCCTGGGTGCCGGCGGGATCCGGCCCTCCTTGCATGCCTTGGTGCCCGCGTCCACTTCCTTCTGGCAGTCGAGCCGGCAGGGCAAGTTGCCGAAGGTGTTGATGCTGCCCGCAGTAAAGGCGTCGTTGCAGGCTTGCAGGCAGCCCAGATAGCCTTCCAGCGGCCCGTTGATGCACCCCAGGTAGCCGGGCCGGGCGCAATATTCGTCCAGCAGCGCGCCGACGATGTAGGGGCTGAGGCATCCGGCCACGTCCAGTGCGCAGCCGGAATAGTGCGTCTTGCAGTTGAGGGCCACCTGGGCGTCACCCATCTGTTTGCAGCGTTTGAAGTACTGGTCGCGCTGCGGTCCGCAATCCACCTTTGTCGGGGGTTCCCCGGGCGTTTCGGCTTGCGTCGGCTTGACCGTGTCCTGCGCCGGTTCGGGCTTCGGTTCCTCGGCCGCGGGCTGGATCCGCAGGATGAAGCGACCCACGCTGCGCGTCCCGTCGGCGCGTCGAACCTCGATCCGGTAGTCGCCGGGCGCCGGTTCACGTCCCTCCAGATCGATTGTGATGCCGGTATCGCTCCATTGCACGACGTTCAGGCCGCCCGCGGAGGATGAGATCTGTCCCCGTTCCCTGCCCAGGTTGAGGCCGCCCACCCGGATCGGATCGTTGCCGGCCGTGGCCACCGCGACGACATCCGCGTCCCGGAGTTCGGGCACCGCCTGCAGATCGAGCACCGGCACGCGGTCGCACCAGTTGGCCACGCTCTGAGCGGCCAGGTCGCTGTCGTCGCGCGCGTTGGGCACCCCCACATAGCCGGGATGCAAATACATGGGCATGCGTTCGTCGTAGCCGTTTGTGCTGATGAAGAAATAACTGCAGATGGAGTTGACCTTCTCCCCCTTCTGTCCGGCCCCGTTGTCCAGGGTGCGGGTCTCGGCATTGATGCCCTTGTAATCCGGGTCGGTGCCGGCATAGACACGATCCGCCAAATAGATGCAGGCACCTCGCCTGGTCGGGTCCTCGCTTCCCCGCAGGCCATTGAGATAGCCGTCATCGATCTTCCCGCACCAATACTCGGCGCCGGCCCGATTGAAGAATCCGTAGATGCTTTCCAGATCCCGACCGGGGATGGCCGTGGACCGCTCGGGCAGTTCGTCCAGGACGATCGGTTCGGTGT
>JBJKSP010000078.1:0-5550 GCA_046703865.1 Thiobacillaceae bacterium | reverse complement strand
GCTGATCCCCAACCCCTACAACCGCATCCCGGGCTTCAGCATCCGCGGGCATTACTTCGTGCCCGGCTTCCCCCAGATGGCCTGGCCCATGATCGAGTGGGTGCTGGACACCCGTTTCCGGGAGCTGTTCGGCACCGGGGCGCTTTCGGAGCGCTCCATGATCGTGCGCGGCCTGGCGGAGGCCGCCCTGACGCCCCTCATGGAGCGGGTGGAACGGGACTTCCCCGGCGTGAAGGTGTTCAGCCTGCCGCGCCTTGACCCGGATCGCGGCGCAGGCTACGAGATCGACCTGGGGGTGAAGGGTAAGGCGGACCGGGTGGACGCGGCCTTCGAGGTGCTGCATGACGGGACGCTGGAACTGGGCGGCCGGATCGGGGATTGACGCTGGGTCAGGGCGTGCTCACACGCCCTGACCGCGGTTGGCTGGCGGCCCATGCCGCACCCCGCCGCATCTGAAGTGGAAAGGCCTAGACCACGCTGCCGAATCCCCGGTCCACCGCGCCGGCGGGCGCTTCCAGGCCCGCGAGCCGGCAGCCCTGGGCCACCGGTCCGCCCGGGAAGATTTCGTAGAGATGCTTCATGCCGCCGTGGGCGTGGAACTTCTCGTCCAGGGCGTCGTGCAGTATGCGCACGTTGATGGCCGCGTCATCGTCGTGGCGCGCGTAGTAATCCTGCAGGGCACGCACCACGCCCCAATGGTCCTCGGTCATGGCGAGCCCTTCCTCCCGGGCCCGGTCTTCCGCCTCCGCGCGCGTCCAACCCGCGGGGGCATGGGGAAAATCCGGGTCCTGCTCCTGCATTCCTTCTTCTCCGGGCCGAACATAGCTTTGCTCTGATTGCATCTTGAGTTTCTCCTTCGTGTGAGTTGTGGTTGCACGCTATAACTTTTTGCCCAATGGGACAAGCCGGGGTCGGAGGCGTTCCGTGTCACCCTTCCGTGCCTGCCTCCCCGCCCGCCGACAGCTCCCGGCCCAGGGCCAGGTCTTGCAGGGTGAACTCGTTCATGGCGGCCTCCACGGCCCGGTCCATACGCTCGATGGCCGCATCGACGCCGGGCTCGCCCGGCAGCACCGGCGGAGCGATGTCGGGCCGTCCGTCGGCCCCACGCACCGCATCCAGCAGGGCCTTGACCGGAACGGCCTTTGGGTCCACGGCCGGCAGATAACGCGGTGGATTGTCGTCGCTCTCCGCGAGATATCCCGCGGATCGCATTACCTCCAGGAGGGGGTGCAGGGTCGCGGGCGGAACGCTGGCTGCACGGGCCAGGTCGTCCACGGTCCAGGCCAGCTCGCCGTTGAGGAAGCGCCGGACGACCTGCGCCATAACGACCAGGGCCAGACGCTCCCGCAGCCGGTTGCTGAGCCGGGGCTCGCGCAGGGGCGTGGCGAGCTGGGCGGGGTTCTGATAGTAATAGGCCACGCTGGCGCCGACGAGCACGATGAGCCAGCTCAGGTGCAGCCAGATCATGAACAACACCACGATGGCGAAGCCGGCATAGATGGCGGTGTACTTGGCGGAATCGGCGACGAAGGTGGCGAAGCCCCAGCCCAGGCTCTGCCACAGCAGGCCGCCCACCGTGGCCCCCACCAGGGCCGACACCAAGTGCACGCGGGTGTTGGGCATGAGTATGTAGATGAAGGCCATGGCGCCGATGACCAGGACATAGGGGACCAAGTGGCCGGCCAGGCGCACCAGCTCGCCCAAGGGCTCCACCGCGATGAAGGAGCGGACCAGCTCGTTGTCCAGGAACATGCCTGTCACGCCCAGGGCCGCGAAGATCAGCACGGGACCCACGGTGACCACGCTCAGATATTGGCTGAAGCGCTGGGACAGGGGGCGCCCGCGCCTGACCCGCCAGACGTAGTTGAGATCGTCCTCGATCTTCTGCAGCAGGCTGGTGACGGTGTAGAGCAGCATGGCCAGCCCCACGGCCCCCAGCACGCCCACCTTGAGGTTGTCCACGAAGCCGATGACCTGGCCCACGATCTCGTTGCCCTTCTCTCCCAGGGGCGCCAGCAGGACCTCCAGGGTGGGTCGGATCCGGTTGTGCACCCCGAAGGCCTTGAGCACGGAAAAGGCCAGGGCCAGCACGGGCACCAGGGACAGCAGGGTCGTGTAGACCAGGCTCATGGCCCGCAGGGTGAGCTGCCCCTCGGCCAGGTCCCGGCCGATGGCGTAGACCAGACGCGCTGCGTTCCTGAGCCTGCGCCGGGCGGGGGACCGCCTGGGTGGATAGGACCCCCACAGCCACCGGTTCAGGCGTTCCTGGTAGCGGGGGATCAGGCCGGGTTCCATGGTGCCGTCTCAGGCCGCGGATCGAGGGGAGGCATCCGCCAGGTCTTCCCAATCGCTGAAACAGGCGGCCTGGCCACAAGGCGTGCCCGATTCGTCGAACAGGTTCCAGACCGTGGCCCGGCGGATTCGGAAGCGGCGGCCCGACCGCGCGACGCGCACGCCGCTGTAGTCGTCGATGTAGCCGTGCTCGTCCACCCGGGCCAGCAGACGCTCCCGCTCTGCCCGCGCCAGGGGCTCCGCGGACAGGCGTGAGGGCAGGCCAACGATCTCCGGCCAGGCCATCTCGAACAGGCGCTGGGCAGCCAGGTTGGCATAGTCGAAACGGGGATCGGCGGCGGCGTCGTGGGAGAGCACCACGAAGGACGCCTGGTAGAGGGTTCGGGCCGTCACGATCGGGTCCGGTGCCGCCGGTACCAGGTCCCGCCCGGTCCAGTGGCGATGGCAGCGCATCAGACTCAGGGCATGGGCCATGTGATAGGCGTTGCCGGCGTCGGGCTCGGGGATCTTGTCGACGGGGTTCCTGACCATGGGCACGGATTGTAACGCCCAGGGCGCCGCATGCCGGACGGAAGGGTTTGTCACGACGGCTGGGCCTGTCTTAGAGTTGGACCCATGTCTGTGGAATGCTATGCCCAGCGCCTGCTGAATCCCTACCGCGGGGTGGTCCATACCATCCGCTACGCCTCGGCCGAGGCGGTGACCTCGGACGGCGTGCACTGGGACATCTACGTCAGCAACGACGCCCTGGTGCGCGACCTGGGCGACGCCCGGCGCATCCAGACCAGCGATATTCGCTACGGCAAATGGTCCGCGGACAAGGGACTCAAGCGCGGGCCCATCAACCCCTCCGAGGACTTTCGCGTGCTGGAGGAGATGGGCGCCGTGGTGTACGAGCACCTCCTGAAGGTCCATGACCAGGTGCCCTTCGTCCTGCGCGACCGCTACGAGCTTTGGCTGCTGGATACCGACGGGCTGCCCCTGGCCCCGCTCCACAGCGCGGTGTCCGAACACGCCCTGGACACGGACCAGCCCACGGATTGGAGGGCAGGCTACGCCGCCTCCGAACGCTTCAGCAGCACGGCCTTTCAGCCGAGGGAACCGGTGGCCAACCCTGGGGAGTATCTGACCCGCTACGTCAATGCCCGGGCCGGAACCCCGGCGACCGCCCAGTGGTTCAGACGGGAGCCTGGCGGGGGCGGCCTCGGGCTGCAGGGCATCGGACTGGCACAGACATGGGTAGGACGGACGCTGCAAGCCTCGGATTTTCCGGCCCTTATCCTGTCTGAAAGGGATCAGGACGAGGTCCACCGGCGGCTCATCGACGATTACCATGCCTGGCTGGCGCCCTGCCTGCTGATGTTGAGCGGCCTGACGACGGCTTCGCGTAGCCGCCTGGAGCGCCAGGCCCGTGAACAGGCGCTGGAGATGTCCAGGCATCTCAAGCTCTATCCGGAGGTGATCGACGAGGCCGGATTGAAGGCGGCCCTGGTGGAAGCGGTGTTGCTGGGCAGTCAGGGGACCGGGGCGCAGAAGGCGGACAACAGCCTGTCCACTTTCTACATCGAGCTCAGCCCGGCAGGAAACGAATAGGCCGGGGTTGCCCCCGGCCCAACCAAGTATTCGCGCCACTCAGAAGGCGGCGCCCTGTGCCGGATTCAGTGCTTTGCGCTGGGCGTCTGCCGGTTGGCCAAGGTACGGACCACGGCCGATACCAGGGCCTCGATCTCGCTGGCGGAGAGGTCCGGGTAGGTCACCTGGAGCTGGCTCATGGCCCTAAAGAACCCGGTTCCGCTTTGTTGCTCCGGCCTGCTCAGGACCGGTTTGAGCAATCTGCACGCAAACTCGAAGCGCTCACGCAGAACACGGTTCTGCCTGCGCTCCACGACCGGTTCGGCATCGGACCGGGACTCGTACTCTTTCAACACTGCAGCCATGCTTTCTCCTTCATCTTCCTAACGTTCTGTTGCCGGGGCCACAAACTTAACAGCGCTATGTGACAGTAATATTCGCCGTCCGAATCGCGCGGTCCGGTATCCGTACCACTAGGCGTTGTGCACCCCCCTTACGGGAACGGGAACTGTCGAACAGCCCCTGCTGGCCGGGCAAATTATAGTACAACCATACCCTTCATGGGTTTAGTTGATTTCTTTATCGGAATGATTCCCTAGGATATTGAATTTTTGGACGATTTGAGTTGGCCCAGAAAGGGAAATGGCTAGGGCTTGCCCCGCCCCTCCCGGGCCGGTCATAGCATGGGTACCCGCGTGCCCGGGCGTGACGGCAGTGCCGAAGCGGCCCCGGGCCGTCGACGACAATGATCCCCGGGCGCCGCCTACGTCATCGTGGACGCCGCCGGACGCTTAGGGTGTGCCCTATGGCAGCTAGGGAGGGACTATTACTTGGTACTCGCCTGCCTCGGGGGCGGAAGATTCTTGGGCGTGAGGTCCATGTAGGGGGTGTTGATCGGATGCCCCGGGGGCACATAGGCGGGTACGGGTTCACCCTTGGGCCCCAGGTGTCGGATGAAGTGGTACACGGCCTTGAGGTCTTTATCGCTCATGTCCCGCAACGCCCACCAGGGCATGGGCGGGCGCCGCTTTTGGCGGGCAAGGGCCAGCCACTGGCGCTCGGACAGGGTAC
Source organism: Thiobacillaceae bacterium (assembly GCA_046703865.1). Taxonomy (GTDB): domain Bacteria; phylum Pseudomonadota; class Gammaproteobacteria; order Burkholderiales; family Thiobacillaceae; genus JBJKSP01. The sequence goes on along the minus strand of JBJKSP010000078.1, from coordinate 615 downwards.
TCATCAGCAGGCGCAGGTTGGCCGGATAGGTGGTGCCCCAGTCCCCATGCCAGCCGACGGAGGTTCCGACCAGCCAGTGGTCGACATCCGTCGTGCCGCCGTTCTGCATATAGCCCGGCGTATGGCAATCATTGCAGCCGCCGATCTGCACCAAGTAGCGGCCCCGCTCGACCAGCCTCTGGCCGGCCCGGTCCGCCGCCTGGGTACCGGTGCTGATCGCCAATATCAGGGGGACCAATCCATAGGCGAGTTTTCTCAGTTTCATGTCCTCAGCTCCTCAACAAATGTCCGCATCTTCTTTCGATAATCCACCCGGATATCACGTCGGGGTGGAACCTGAAACCCAGCTTAAGCTGAACGGGCGCGAGTGTTCCTTAATTTGAGGCTAAAGGCTTGCTAATTTTTCCTTAAGGGCAGGACGGAAGGTGCGGCCGGTGTCTGTCACGCTGCGTCGCCGGTCCGTTTGGGTGGCGTCCGGCGTTGTGCCCCTAAGGCGCAGTCCCGCTTTCAAGCAGGTCCCGGATGTTGCGCACCACCCGCTCCGCCCCCGCTCGCACGGCCAGGGCGGCCACTTTTTCCAGGGGGCCGATGAGCCTTTTTGCCCGCAATTGGATG
>JBJKSP010000077.1:0-15221 GCA_046703865.1 Thiobacillaceae bacterium | reverse complement strand
GCCCGGTCCACGGTGATGGACAGGTACAGCTCCCGTGCAATGGACAGGCCTTCCTCGATGAGGAGGCGGTTGACCGGCTGGCCGTGGGGGGCGTTCTGGGCAGTGACCAGGCGCCTGCCCAGGAGGTCTCGGGCGGCCTGGGAGAGATCTTCCACGGAGCGGCACAGCCTGACGCCGCCCGCCTTGCCGCGTCCCCCCGCATGGACCTGGGCCTTGGCCACCCAGGCCGTGCCGCCCAGCGCCTGGGCGGCGTCCCTGCATTGTTCCGGCGCTTCGATGACCACGCCGTGCGGGACGTCGATGCCGTATTCCCGCAACTGGAGCTTGGCTTGATACTCGTGCAGGTTCATGGATGTATTTGTTAAACTCCGATATTGCGCAATTTTGCAGTAATCCACCGCCGGCCGCCATGCCGACGCCCTTCCGCTAGCCTGTCGCGCTCGCCCATCCACGAACCGAACATGCAAGACATCCTGGTGCTTTACTACAGCCTGCACGGCTCGGTGCAGCAGCTGGCGCGTCACATCGCCCACGGCATCGAATCCGTGCCGGGGGCGCGGGCGCGGCTGCGCACCGTGCCCAGGGTGGCGACGGAGATCAAGGCCCCCGCCAGCGCGGTGCCGGACGAGGGTGCCCCCAACGCCACCCACCAGGATCTGGTGGAATGCGCCGGCATCGCCCTGGGCTCGCCCACGCGTTTCGGCAACATGGCGGCGGCCATGAAGCATTTCTGGGACGGCACCTCGGCCCTCTGGCTGTCCGGCGCCCTGGCGGGCAAGCCGGCCTGTGTCTTCACATCCACCGCAAGCCTGCACGGTGGCCAGGAGGCCACGCTGATCTCCATGATGCTGCCCCTCCTGCATCACGGCATGGTGCTGGCGGGACTGCCCTACACCCTGCCCGAACTCAATGCCACCCGAGCCGGCGGGAGCCCCTACGGTGCCAGCCATTTTGCCGGGGAGGACGGACGTGAACCCGTCACCGAGGAAGTGCGCCGCCTGGCCCTGGCCCTGGGCAAGCGGCTGGCGGAGCTGGCCCACAAACTCCAGAGCTGACCATGAGCGATATCGGCAACGAAGCGCGCAAATTCGTGCGCGGGCAGCAAAGCGGCGTGCTGTCCACCATTTCAAGGCGGGTGGAAGGCTATCCCTTCGGCTCGGTCGCCCCCTTCATACTGGACCATCTGGGGCGGCCGGTGATCCTCATTTCCACCCTGGCGGAGCACACTAAGAACATCGATGCGGACCCCAGGGTCTCGCTGATCGTGCAGCCCTTCACCCAGGACATGCAGGTGGCGGGCCGGGTGACCGTCCTCGGGCGCGCCGCCCGGCTGCCAGAGAAGGACGGCCTCGGCCCCCGCTACCTGCGCTACTTCCCCCCGGCGGAGGGCTATTTCGCCATGCACGACTTTTCCTTCTATCGCATCGAGCCGGTACGCATCCGCTATATCGGCGGCTTCGGCAAGATCCATTGGGTCGAACCGGAGCACTATCTCTTCCCCGAAGGCCCCCTGGCAGAGGCGGAGACGGACATCCTGGCCCACATGAACGCGGATCACGTCCACAACCTCAAGGCCTATTGCCGCCACGTCCACGGCCTTGAGACCGAAACCGTGGCCATGATCGGCATCGATCCGGACGGCTTCGACGTGAACGCGGACGGGAGACTGCTGCGATTCGACCTTACCGCCCCGGTCGTCGATGCCCAGCAGGCCCGCGCCGCCCTGGTGGCACTGGCGCAGGAATGCCGGCAATGAACCCGGCCTGGCCGCGGGAGGCGGCGGGCGCCAGCCTCATCGGCCTCATCTTCCTGTGTCTGGCCTGGGAACTGTGGCTGGCCCCCCTCCATCCGGGCGGCACCTGGCTGGCACTCAAGTGCCTGCCCCTGCTCGCCCCCCTGTTCGGCATACTGCGCGGCCGCATCTACACCTATCGCTGGGCCAGCCTGCTGATCTGGCTCTATGCCATGGAAGGGGCGGCGCGGATCTATACGGATCGCCCCCCGTCGGCCTGGCTGGCCGGCGCGGAACTCGTCCTCGCCCTGTCGTTCTTCGTCTCCGCCGCGTTGTACATCCGCTGGAGGCCGCGCGTTGGCGAATGACCGTGCCGACGCCATCCCCTCCCGCCGAGTCAGTAGGGCATATTCTCGTTTGACGATATTTGAGCCTGCTCATTATATTGACTGCACTTTTTCGGCCGACCCTTTACGAGGTAACCCATGACCGTGTCTCGATCCGTGCATTTCTCTTTCCTGCCGATGTCCTCAAGGGTTTTGTTCACCATGGTCCTGCTGGTCTTCGGGCTGGGCTACATGATGGCCATGATCCAGGTATGGGTGACCCATGTCGGCCTGGACGGCAAGAACTACCTCACCGCCAAGGACCTGATGATCGCCTACAGCGGGAATCCGGAAGGCACCAAGCTTGAGGCCGCCCTGCATGGTCCCATGTCGGGGATGCTGGGGGCCGCCAAGAAGCAGATCATCTTCAATTGGCTGCACAACGGGGCCAAACAGGACGAGTACGAGAGCAAGATCAAACCCATCCTGCAGGAACACTGCGTGGTCTGCCATAACCCCCAGGTCAACCCCCACCTCCCCAACCTGACCAGCTACGAGGGCGTGTCCAAGGTGACCACCCGGGACAAGGGCATGACCATCGACACCCTGGTACGCGTATCCCACATCCACCTGTTCGGCATCACCTTCATCTTCTTCATCGTCGGCTACATCTTCACCCACTCCTACGTCAAACCCCTCTGGCTGAAATGCGTGCTCATTGCGGCACCCTTCATCGTGCTGATCACCGACGTGGCGTCCTGGTACCTCACCAAGGTCTGGACGGGCTTTGCCTGGATGGTGATCATCAGCGGCCTCATCATGGGCACGGCCTTCGCCGGCATGTGGATCATCTCCATGTACCAGATGTGGTTCTACAAGGTCCCCCCGGAACTGCAGGAGAACGAGGGTCGTCTGCCCGGCATGGGACTGGGCGGCGGCGACTGATCCGGCCACCGCACGGGTGGGACGGGCGGCCCCGGGCACTTATCCTTGGGCCGCCCGTTTCCGTTCAGGGTTCGGGGATTACGACGGGATGCTCACACCTGGGGATGGGCCCGCTGCTCCCCGGACATGAGCTTGTTCAAGGCGTGGAGATAGGCCTTGGCCGAGGCGATGACGATGTCCGTGTCCGCCCCCTGTCCGTTTACGATGCGTCCGCCCTTGTTGAGGCGCACCGTGACCTCCCCCTGGGCATCCGTCCCGCTGGTAATGTTGTTGACCGAATAGAGCAGCAGGTCGCTGGCCGACTGCACGATCTGGTCGATGGCCCTGAACGAGGCGTCCACGGGTCCGCCGCCCAAGGCGTCCGCCCGTTTTTCCGCACCGTTGTCCGAGAGCACCACCACCGCGTGGGGCGTCTCGCCCGTCTCCGAGCAGACCTTCAGGGACACCAGCTTGAAGCGGTCCGGGGTGGTGATGGTGGCCTCGTCGGAGACCAGGGCATGCAGGTCCTCGTCGAAGATCTCGTGTTTCTTGTCGGCCAGATCCTTGAACCGGGCGAAGGCGGCGTTGATGGCCTCCTCGGAGTCCAGCACGATGCCCAGCTCCAAGAGCCGGGTATTGAAGGCATTGCGGCCCGAATGCTTGCCCAGGACCATCTTGTTTGCACTCCAGCCCACGTCCTCCGCACGCATGATCTCGTAGGTCTCCCGGTGCTTGAGCACCCCGTCCTGGTGGATGCCGGACTCGTGGGCGAAGGCGTTCGCCCCCACGATGGCCTTGTTGGGCTGCACGGCGAAGCCGGTGATGCCGGCCACCATGCGCGAGGCGGGCACGATCTGGGTGGTGTCCAGGCGGCTGTCGCAGGGAAAGATGTCCTGGCGGGTGCGCACCGCCATGACCACCTCCTCCAGCGAGGCGTTGCCCGCGCGCTCGCCCAGGCCGTTGACGGTGCATTCCACCTGGCGCGCGCCATTGAGCACGGCGGAGATGGAGTTGGCCACGGCTAGGCCCAGGTCGTTGTGGCAATGCACCGAGAACACGGCACGGTCCGAGTTGGGCACGCGTTCGCGCAGATTGCGGATCAGCTCGCCGAACTGCCAGGGCATGTTGTAGCCCACCGTGTCGGGGATGTTGACGGTGCGGGCACCGGCATCGATCACCGCCTCCAGCACCCGGCACAGGAAATCCAGATCGGAACGGCCCGCATCCTCGGGGGAGAACTCCACGTTGTCCGTGTATGCCCGTGCCCATTTCACCGCCTTCACCGCCTGTTCGACCACCTGGTCGGGCGTCATGCGCAGCTTGCGCTCCATGTGGATGGGGCTGGTGGCGATGAAGGTGTGGATGCGGCCGGAGACGGCACCTCTGAGCGCCTCGCCGGCACGCTCGATGTCCCGCTCCAGCGCCCGAGCCAGGCCGCAGACCGTGCTTTCCTTGATGGCGTTCGCCACCGCCTTTACCGACTCGAAATCGCCGTTGCTGGCGGCGGGGAAACCGGCCTCGATCACGTCCACCCGCATGCGCTCCAGCTGTTTGGCGATGCGGATCTTCTCCTCCCGGGTCATGGAGGCGCCGGGGCTCTGCTCGCCGTCCCTGAGGGTGGTGTCGAAAATGATCAACTGTTCTGTCATGGCATGCTCCAAACGCTCAACCCGCCCCTGACCGGGACGCTAATGGATGCTCGAAACGATGGGTACAGCGGAAGGGGATAGTATCAGCGCCCGCAACGGGGCAGCAGCAGTCGGGTGGCGAGCCGGACGAGAGAGAAATGGACACAGCCGCAGGTATGTCCCATGGGGCCGGATATAGCCAGCTAATCGGGGCCGGGCAAGCCATTTTCAGACGGCGCTGTCGCCTTCTTCGCGAAGAACCGCTTGCGCAGCGCCAGGGCATAGCCCGACAGGGCATACCCGGCAGCGAGGGCGAACAGGACGACGGGGGGGTCGATGGAGATGAGCACGAAGGCCAGGGCCACGCCAACCACCACCATGAAGGGCACGCTGCGGCGCAGGTTGATGTCCTTGCCGCTGTAGAAACGCACGTTGCTGACCATGGTGATGCCGGCGAACAGGGTGATCATCCAGGCGACCCAGCGCAACTCAGCCCCGCCGGTGTCGTTGTCCACCGCCACCCAGATCAGTCCCGCGATGAGTGCCGCCGCCGCCGGGCTGGGCAGGCCTTGGAACCAGCGCTTGTCCTGCACCTCCAGCAGGGTGTTGAAGCGAGCCAGGCGCAGGGCGGCGCCCACGCAATAGACGAAGGCGGCGATCCAGCCCAGTTTTCCCATCCCTTTCAGGGCGAAGCTGTAGATGACCAGGGCGGGGGCGATGCCGAAGGACACCATGTCGGACAGGGAGTCGTATTCGGCGCCGAAGGCGCTCTGGGTGCGTGTGAGGCGCGCCACCCGCCCATCCAGGCCGTCCAGGACCATGGCCACGAAGATGGCGATGGCGGAATGCTCGAAGCGCCCGTTCATGGCCTGGACGATGGCATAGAAACCCGCGAAGAGGGCACCTGTGGTGAACAGGTTGGGCAGCAGGTAGATGCCCCGCCGCGCGATGCGGCCATGGAACCTGAGCTGACGGGGATCGGTTCCGGGCATGACTACTTCAGCTCTGCCAGCACATCGAGGGCCGCGTGGACCTTGTCACCCAGACCGACCCTGGGTTCGGCGTCCGGGGGCAGGTAGACGTCCACCCGCGAGCCGAACCGGATGAAGCCGTAGCGCTGGCCCCGGGCCAGCCGGTCGCCCGGCGATGCGTAACAAAGCACCCGACGCGCCACCAGCCCGGCCACCTGCACGCAGGTCACGTCCCGGCCCTGGTCGGTGCGCAGCCAGAGGGCATTGCGCTCGTTTTCCACGGAGGCCTTGTCCAGAGCGGCATTCAGGAACTTGCCGGCGTGATACCACTGCTCCCTGACCTCGCCGTCCACGGGGCTGCGGTTGGAATGGACGTTGAACACGTTCATGAACACGCTGATCTTCAAGGCCTCGCGCTTGTGCCAGGGATCATGGGTCTGCTCCACCGCGACGATCCGTCCGTCGGCGGGCGCCAGCACCGTGCCCTCCCCGGGAGGCGGCTCACGAAAGGGGTCACGGAAAAACTGGAGGACGAAGACGAACAGCAGCCAGGCGGGCAGCGCCAGCCACCAGGGCGCGAAATGGCTCAGCGCAATGGCCAATACCAGGCAGAGCCCGAGATACAGCCAGCCCTCGCGCGCCAGGAAAGGGTGAGGGGGGAGGCGATCGACGGATGGCATTTCAGGTAACCGGGCCCAGGTTACCGGCTTCAGTCCGGGCCTCGCGGCAATGTGGCGCCACGAAGACCGAGCCGAGTAACCTGAGGTCTGAGTCCTAGTTGCGGCTCTGGTCCACCAGCTTGTTGGCCTTGATCCAGGGCATCATGGCGCGCAGTTTCTCGCCCACCACCTCGACGGGATGCTGGGCGGTGAGGCGGCGCCGGGCAGTCATTTCAGGATAGCCCATGCGACCTTCGGAGATGAAACGCTTGGCGTAGTGGCCGTTCTGAATGTTCTCCAGGGCCTCGCTCATGGCCCGCCTGGACTGTTCGTTGATCACCTTGGGGCCCGTGATGTACTCGCCGTACTCCGCGTTGTTGGAGATGGAGTAGTTCATGTTGGCGATGCCGCCCTCGTACATCAGGTCGACGATGAGCTTCAGTTCATGCAGGCACTCGAAATAGGCCATCTCGGGGGCATAGCCCGCCTCCACCAGGGTGTCGAAACCGGCCTTCACCAGTTCCACGCAACCACCGCACAGCACGGCCTGCTCTCCGAACAGGTCGGTCTCGGTCTCCTCGCGGAAGCTGGTCTCGATCACCCCCGCCCGGGCACCGCCGTTGGCCGCCGCGTAGGAGAGGGCCAAGCCCCGTGCCTTGCCGGAACCGTCCTGATGCACGGCGATCAGCGATGGCACGCCGCCGCCCTGGACATAGGTGGAGCGCACCAGATGGCCTGGCCCCTTGGGGGCGATCATGATCACGTCCAGATCGGCGCGCGGCTTGATCTGCCCGTAATGGATGTTGAAGCCGTGGGCGAAGGCCAGGGTCGCCCCCTTCTTGAGGTTGGGTTCGATCTCGTTGCAGTAGAGCTCGGGCTGCTGCTCATCCGGCACCAGGATCATGGCCAGATCGGCCTCCTTCACGGCGGCCCCCACCTCCTTGACGGTCAAGCCGGCCTTCTTGGCCTTGTCCCAGGAGGCCCCACCCTTGCGCAGGCCCACGGTCACCTTGACGCCGGAATCCTTGAGGTTGTTGGCGTGGGCGTGGCCCTGGGAGCCGTAACCGACGATGGCCACCTTCTTTTTCTTGATGAGGGAGATATCCGCGTCCTTTTCGTAGTAAACCTTCATGGGGTTCCTTTCAGTGAATGTAGGCAGCAAGGCTTAGGGGTGAGGGGCAAAATGGGCTGACTGCTCCCTCCTCACGCCTCACTAGGTTTTCATCACCCGGTCTCCACGCCCGATACCGGACGCTCCGGTACGTACCGTCTCAAGGATCACGGCCGGATCGAGGGCCTCCAGGAAGGCCTCCAGCTTCGCCCCTGTACCGGTGAGCTCGATGGTGTAGGTCTTGTCCGCGACGTCGATGATGCGTCCCCGGAAGATGTCGGTCATGCGCTTCATCTCATCCCTCAGTTCCCCCGTGGCGCGGACCTTCACCAGCATCAGCTCACGCTCGATGTGACTGCCGTCGGTCAGGTCCTGGACCTTGACCACGTCCACGAGCTTGTTGAGCTGCTTGGTGATCTGCTCGACCACCTCGTCCGATCCCCGTGTGACGATGGTCATGCGGGACATCGTCACGTCTTCGGTGGGCGCGACCGTGAGGGACTCGATGTTGTAGCCCCGGGCCGAGAACAGACCCGACACGCGGGACAGTGCCCCGGCCTCGTTTTCCATCAAGAGGGAGATGATGTGTCTCATGGTCAGAGCAGGATCATTTCGGACAGGCCCTTGCCGGCCGGGATCATGGGATAGACGTTTTCCCGCGAGTCGGTGACGAAGTTCAGGAACACCAGGCGGTCCTTGTACTTGCCGAAGGCCTCGCGCAGGGCGGGCTCCACGTCGGCCGGCTTTTCAATGGTCATGCCCACGTGGCCGTAGGCCTCGGCCAGCTTGACGAAATCAGGCAGGGCGTCGATATAGGACTCGGAATACCTTTCCTCGTAGAAGAACTCCTGCCACTGCCGCACCATGCCCAGGTATCGGTTGTTCAGAAGAATGATCTTGATGGGCAGGTTCTCCTGCCTGCAGGTGGACAGTTCCTGGATGTTCATCTGGATGCTGCCCTCGCCCGTCACGCAGGCGACCATGGCATCCGGATAGGCCATCTGCACCCCCATGGCATAGGGCAACCCCACGCCCATGGTGCCCAGACCGCCCGAATTGATCCAGCGGCGCGGCTTGCTGAACTTGTAATACTGGGCGGCCCACATCTGATGCTGCCCCACGTCCGAGGTGACATAGGCCTCGCCACCGGTCACCTCATAGAGCTTCTCGATCACGAACTGGGGCTTGATCACATCCGAAGACCGGTCGTACTTGAGGCAGTCCTGGGAGCGCCAAAGCTCGATCTGCGCCCACCAGGCCTTGAGCGCAGACTGGTCGGGCCGGGCCGTGCTGGCCTGGATCTGCCGGGTCATCTCCTCCATCACGTGGGCAACGCCGCCGACGATGGGGATGTCCACCCTCACGCGCTTGGAGATGGAAGATGGGTCCACGTCAATGTGGATGATGCGCCGCGCCTCCTTGGAGAAATGCTTGGGACTGCCGATCACGCGGTCATCGAAACGGGCACCCACGGCCAACAGCACATCGCAGTGCTGCATGGCCATGTTGGCCTCGTAGGTGCCATGCATGCCCAGCATGCCCAGGAACAGGGGGTCGGGCGAGGGATAACCGCCCAGGCCCATGAGTGTGTTGGTCACGGGATAGCCGAGCAGCCGTGCCAGATCGGTGACCTGCTGGGCGGCATCCCCCAGGATCACGCCGCCGCCCGTGTAGATCATGGGTCGCTCGGCCTCCAGCAGCATCTGCACCGCCTTCTTGATCTGCCCCGCATGTCCCTTGTATGTGGGGTTGTAGGAGCGCATGCGTATTTCCGCCGGATATTCGAAGGCGTGCGAGTGCTGGGTCACGTCCTTGGGGACGTCCACCACCACAGGGCCGGGCCGGCCCGTCGCGGCGATGTAAAAGGCCTTCTTGAGGGTGGCGGCCACATCCTTCACGTCCTTCACCAGGAAGTTGTGCTTCACGCAGGGTCGGGTGATCCCCACCGTGTCCACCTCCTGGAAGGCATCCATGCCGATGGCCGCGGTGGGCACCTGGCCGCTGATCACCACCAGGGGGACGGAGTCCATGTATGCAGTGGCGATCCCCGTCACCGCATTGGTCGCCCCGGGCCCCGAGGTCACCAGGGCCACGCCCACCCGGCCCGTGCAGCGCGAATAGGCGTCGGCGGCATGGACGGCAGCCTGCTCATGCCGTACCAGCACATGCTTGAATTTATCCTGCTTGTAGATCTCGTCGTAGATGTTGAGGACCGCGCCGCCGGGGTACCCGAAGACGTATTCCACACCCTCCGCCTGCAGACAACGCACGACGATCTCGGCACCCGTCAATATCGATTCGGCCATGGACAGCTGGAAAAGCGAGCAAATATAGAAAGTTATCCACACTAATGGCTGGCACCTCTTCGGTCAAGCCGGCCATCAGTCCCCAAGTGAACAAAAAAGGGTTAGCGTGGGCTAACCCTTCCATCTGGTGGGGCGTGCAGGATCCGAACCTGCGGCCACAACGGCCCAAAAGGCGACTCCCGGCGTAGCGGATTCATGTAAATCAACGCCCTGCATCACCCGCAAGCTTGGTTCAAAGCCCCACGACGCCCCTATTATAAAGGGAGTTCGATGAGGCGGTTACGTTTTGGCGATGAAGGCCTCATGCACATCCGGATCGACAGGATACGCTGCGATGGGATGCAGACCCTCGCGGTGCCATCCCGGCCCAACCTTCGGCGACTTGATGATAATTCGCTACTGCCCCAATCACCATTGAGGCTCATCCGCACACCCACGCCGCCCGGGGCCGCAGCATGGCTGGAGCGCCATGACCCGGCCGCCGGGCTCCACGAACGCAGCCAACGGCTGGCAGGTTGCCGGCAGCCCGTCCAGGCCCACTTTGGGACTCAAGGTTTCGTTTTCCTCTCCGATATATGCATAGCCTGAATCGGGACGCCGACTGGGCAATAGCGATCGGCTTTTTGGTGCAGAATCAATTATTAACAGGGCATTGAAAAACCCGCCTGGCCGAGAGGCCAACCAGGTGGTATGAGGATACAGGCCCGTTTCCCGGGGACCCGAAATCCATGTATGGAGCCGATATCATCCAACTTGACTTGTTCAGTACCGGCGTCTGAATTTATGGCGCTGTTGAATTAACTGCGGAACGTGATGAACACGCAAGAGCCAAGCGCAAGCCCTAAGGACAATCGCCGTCACAAGAGGTTGGCAACGCTGCAGACGGTATTCATTCAGTTTGACGATGGCATAGTTGTTCATGCGGAGATTCGGGATTACTGTCAGACTGGGCTGTACGTGGCCTTCCAGGATGACAGCACACCGGACGCGGCAATTCATGCCGTAGTGGGTACCTCCATAAAGCTCGAGTTTGCAGATGGTGACGGTGCCGATGCCAAGACATTCAGAATCGATGGCCACGTGGTCCACGTCTCTTCCACCGGGGCAGGCGTCTATGTCACCGCCATGCCGGAAGGCGTGCTATCGGCTCTGCGCAATGCCGGTGCGCATCTGGCCAAGTCGGTCATCGCACGGGGTGGCCCTGACCTGTCCCCGCAAGACGTCCAGACCCTGAAGCAAAAGTGCACCAGTCTGTTTCGCCGTTTCCTCGATGATGTCACGCAGGGCTTTCTTAAGCTTGGAGCGGAAGGTTTGCGCCAGGTGGCGCTTGACGAACAGAACTTCATTCAACGTGCGCGATACCTTCATGCCGCTGATGAACTAGCCGTCAGCTGGGCCCTCATCCAGGAGGATTTCTTCCGCGTCATTCGTGAACGCCTTCAGTATGTCGAATCTGCGTCTGAGGTGCCCTCCGTTGTTCCGGCCGTGGGTGATTTGGCACTCATCGACGAAGATGAATTCGAGGACTGGTTGAACCTCTCATCGGTCATCAATCAGATCGAAGAAGACGTCGGCTTCCCGCTCAGGGAGTTCGAGCGGCGTTATGGTCAGCTGGTCCATCTGACCATCAATGGCAAGAACAACCCCTTCGGGCCGGAGGCGATCTGCCGCAGCTTCGAGGACGCAATCCGGGGGGTGGACCTGACCAACGCGATGCGTGCAACCCTGTACAAGGCCTTTGGACGAGCGGTTGACCGGCACATCCCAGGACTCTATCGGGAACTGAACGATGCCCTGCCCGCCGTCCAGCCCGCCAGGCCAGCCTCGGACCAGCGGGAACAGACCCAACCGGAATCGTCTCCTGCGGCTGCCGTTTCAACGGCCGCGACCGAAGCTTCCGCCCCGGAGAACGGAACAACCAAGGCCGATCTGGCCGAGATTGCCGAAACCCTGATCAAGCTTTACAAACAGAGTCAGTCAGAGACTTCTCCGACCTCGGCAAACGTCGAGTACAGCCTGGACCGGATCCTCGCCAGCCTCAGTCAATCCCCAAGGGTCGGGAGCGAGCGCAAGCGGGCGGCGTCCGCAGATGCATACCCCCGAGCGAAGACTATTCCCGCACCGGCGCGCCCCGATGCAACGCAGCCGGACGTCCTGAAGATAGTCGAGCGCATGCAGCGAGCCTACCGGGAGTTGCCAGGCCAGGCAGCGCCCGAGGTCAGACAGGCTGCTGGCGGGCGGGGACCGAGGGCCGGGCTTCCGGAGGCCAGTCTGCAGGAACTGCTCGCGGCTATCGACAACGTACCCATGCCCGTCAAAACCGGGCAGGTAGCGTCGGTGGCACCCCCACTGACTGAGCAAGTCGAGACACAGCTTGCGATGTATGCTGGTGGGGGGAAACGCCTCGCCCCAGCCTACCGGCAAGCCCTGGAAGCCACGACTGGTTTGTTCACAACCGCAAAGTCGGAATTCCTTCCCAACTCGGAGGTGGAGTCGCTCATCAAACGCTTGGAACGCACGCTGCTCAAGCTGGCGTTGCATGACGATAGCTTTCCCACCAACCCGGATCACCCCGCCCGCCAGTTGGTCAATCTGATCGATCAATTCTCGGTGGCAGCCGATGACCAGGGCAGGTTCTTGGATGCCAAATTGCAAAGGTTTCTCCTCCTTCTGGTGGACCGAGACTGCAGCCGAGCCGAAGATGAGCCGGTAATATTCGTGACGGCGCGCGACAGCCTGGAGAAGATCCTGCTGCCCATCCAGAAGGCTCGCCGCACGCGCGTAGCCCGTCTGCAGGAGGGCTGCGAGGGCAGGGATGCGATCCGCAATGCCCGCGCCAGGGTCAGCGAAGCGCTCGATCAGCGCCTGGCGGGAAAGGAGGTGCCGGACATCGTCTTGCGTTTGCTGGATCTGGGCTGGCGCCAGTACCTCATCTTGCTTGGGTTGCGTAGTGGGAAATACGGAAATGAATGGGAATCGGGTATTGCCGTATTAGACAGGTTGTCCGCCTGTCTCGGGCCACGTGAAGGCGAAGCGACAGCGGAGGAGGCGCTGGCGTTGATGGAAGAGATCGAGCTCAAGCTGTCGACCGTCACCGTGGATACCAACGAGTTGACCCTGTTCATGCAGGAATTGGGGGGGCTGCTGAACGTTGTTGCTTCGAGCACAGTGCTGGACATACCCATGGTTTCCGTACCGCGTAGCAAGAACGCCATGACCCAGACAAAGACGGGTGAGGAGCAGCCCGCACCAAGCGGGCCGACGACAGACCTCAGGGTGGGGGATTGGTGGGAGTTTTCCCTGGAAGGCAACCGAGTCCCAATGCAGTTGATCTGGCGCAACCAGCCGAAGACCCTCTGCGCCTTTGCCAATCGCTCCGCGACCCACAGGATGGAGTTGAACCTGACCGAGCTCGCCAAACAGGAAAAAGGGGGCCTTGCCAAACCCCGCAAGAACCTGGATCTACCCCTGCTGGACCGTTCGGAGAATTCACTGTTCGATGAGACGTATCAACACCTCGTGCATCAAGCCACGCATGATCCGATCACCGATCTGCTCAACCGCAAAGGCTTCATGCAACACCTGTATTTGCACGCCATATCCACCCGACGCGACACGGTACACACCCTATGCATCATCGAATTCGACCAATTCCGCACGATCTCCAACGCCTGTGGTGCTGAAACAGCGCAGAAACTCGCACGCGACCTGGCGGGCGCGGTCTCAGCGCAGATCGGCTCCCAAGGCATCCTCGCCACATTCAGGGAGGACACCCTGGCGCTGTTTCTACACGACTGCAGTGGGCGAGATGGTTGCCACATCGCCGAGGGCCTGCTCAACCAGCTCAAGAATCACAGCTTCCAGCATGAGCAAAACCGTTACAGCATCGGCCTCAACATCGGTGTAGCCGAGTACGCTCCGAAGAGCATCAGTGCCGCAGAAGCAGTCAAGCGTGCCGATTCGGCCTGTATCACAGCGAAATCGCTGGGCCGCAACCGGATGCAAGTCTACGAGGCGGCCGGCGCGGAACTGAAGGCCAACGAAGCCCTAATGGAATTGGCCGGTCGTATCGACGACATCCTGCAGGGCGGTCTTTATCTTCGCAGCCAAATGGTCATGCCGATAAGCGCAGACACGACCCTGCTGCCTTACTACGAAATTCTATTGGGCATTCAAAGTGAGAACGACCTGGAGGTTGGTCCGCAGAACTTCATCACGTCGGTGGAGCACATGCAACGCTCCCACGAAGTGGACATGTGGGTCCTGCAGAAGGTTTTCGAATGGATTCGATCCAATCCATCATATTTCGAGTCTGTGGGTGGTTTTGCAATCAACCTTTCCGGCGCATCCCTTGGCAACTCCGACATATTGACCTTTCTCCGAAATGTATTGCCGAGGAGCGGTGTGCCCACCGAAAAGATCATTTTCGAGATCACGGAAACTGCGGCCATCGAAAGCTATGCTTCAGCCCAGCAGTTTATCAGCCTGATCCGCAGCTATGGATGCAAGGTGTCCATTGACGATTTCGGCAGCGGGTTTACGTCCTACGCCCATCTGAAGAACCTGCGCGTAGATACCCTGAAGATCGATGGCAGCTACGTCAAAGACATGTTGCAGAACGCCAACGACATGGTCATGGTCAGGTCCATGAACGACGTTGCCCACTCGCTTGGGCTGCATACCGTAGCCGAGTACGTTGAAACGCCCATGATCCTGAGCAAGCTCCGCGAGATCGGCGTTGATTATGCTCAAGGCTACGTGATCCACAAACCTTGTCCCATCGACCAGATACTCCCTGAATTGCGTCATTAACAGACCTCATCAAGCCGAGTGCCTTGAATCGGCGTTGTAGCGCGTTGCAGGTTGGTGTTGCACCGGGGGCAGTTGACGCACGTGCTACAGCATACGTTCGGGTCTCACTTCATGATGAATGGTGGGAACATCCTGGCACTTCAGAATATCCTGGGGCATTCGTCGCTGATGATAACGATACGGTATGTACACCTGGCGCCGGATCATTTGCAGGAGGCGAACGTGTTGAATCCACTGCTGAGGTTGGTCGGGTAGGTTGAAGACGTATAGTTGATCTTAGATTAGGTAGTCCGTCATTGCGATCTAGACCGTCATCGGAAAATCCAATCCTCTTCTTGGATAAGCTCGACCAGACGAATGCAGCGGATGCCCTCTGCGTTGCAGATATCGGGAATCTTCGGGCTGCTTTGCTTCCCTGGATTCTCCTCAGACAGGACAGTCCAAGGGGAACCATTCATACGCGCAAGCGCAATTACGAATGGGTCCGCACCGGACCTCCCCTTCGTCGTGTCGACCAGCTTCGGATAGCTGCCCATGATGTCGATGACGTGGTTTTGGATGTCGTCGTCAATTGGCAGGAACAGCTCCGACCGGTGTTTACACCATACGTAGCTCATCATCCTTCCGATTGATCTCCCTGATGACTTCGACCGAAGAAAACAAGCGGCCTGCCTCGATTAAGCTATCAAGCCGTTCCCAGAACGGAGGGAAGTGGCGGATGGGGTAGGCCCGCCGCCAAGCGTGGATGAGAC
>JBJKSP010000076.1:0-4569 GCA_046703865.1 Thiobacillaceae bacterium | reverse complement strand
CCCTGATGCTGGGCGACGCAGAATGGGCACTGGCCCGGCTCTCGGCCCGGGTGGATGCGGTCTACCTGGACGGCTTCGCACCGTCCAGGAACCCCGCCATGTGGAGTGCAGCATTGTTCCGGCGGCTGGCCCGCCTGGCCGGTCCTGGTGCCACCCTGGCCACCTGGAGCGTGGCCGCCGAGGTCCGCGACGGCTTGGCCGCCTCGGGCTTCAACCTGGACAAGCGTCCCGGTTACGGTCGCAAGCGGGAGATGCTGATGGGTGTCATCGAGGCCGCCCGGGATCCGCGTCCGGCCGTTCCTGAACGGCGTGCCCTGGTCATCGGCGCCGGGCTGGCCGGATCTGCCGTCTGCAACCGTCTGGTGCAACGTGGCTGGCAGGTGACCCTGATCGAGCGCCACGAGGCCCCGGCCCGGGAGGCGTCCGGCAACCTGGCCGGCATCGTGCGCCCCCTGCTCTCCCTGGACGACAACATCGCCTCCCGCTTCACCCGCGCGGCCTTTTTGCATACCACACGCCGCTGGAGCCAACTCGATGCCCTGGGCCACGGGCCCAGATGGCAGCCCTGCGGGGCACTGCAGATCGCCAGGGACGCGCTCCACGAGGCCCATCAGCGGGATTTGGTGCACGCCCGCGGTTTCCCACCCGAATACCTAAGCTTTCTGGATCGGGAAGCGGCCCGGCTGCGGACCGGTTGGCCCATGGCCTTGGGCGGCTGGTACTTTCCCGGCGGCGGCTGGGCGCACCCCCCCAGCGTGTGCGAGGCCGACCTGGCGGACTGCGGTCCCGCCCTGGACCGTATATACGGCAAGGAGGTCCATCGGCTGGACCGGGTGGCAGGTGAGTGGCAGGCCAGGGACGGGGACGGACGGGTCCTGGCCTCGGCACCTCATGCGGTCCTGGCCGGCGGCGCCCGTTGCGGGCTGTCGGAACTTCTGGCGGGCATCCCCCTGAAGCGGGTGCGCGGCCAGGTGACCCACATCCCCGCCCCATCCCTGCCACCCATGCGCCTGGCCCTGTGCCGCGAGGGCTATGCCACCCCGGCGGTGGACGGATGGGTCTGCGTCGGCGCCTCCTATGATTTCGACGACGAGTCCCAGCCCCGGCCGGAGGCCGACAGGGGCAACCTGCAACGGCTGGAACAGATGCTTCCCGGCGCCACGGCGGCCCTGGAAGGCGTTCCCCTGGCGGGACGGGTGGGATTCCGCAGCGTGGCCCCGGACCGCCTGCCCCTGGCAGGGACCCTGCCGATGCTGGCGGTCTCCGGGCTGGGCCGAGAGATGCGGCTCCGGGACATCCCACGTCACGAAGGGCTCTACGGCCTCATGGGCCTGGCCTCCCGCGGACTGGTGTGGGCCCAGCTGGCCGCCGAACTGCTTGCCGCCCGGATGACGGGCGAGCCGCTGCCCCTGGAGGGCGATCTCGCGGATGCCCTGGACCCCGCCCGCTTCCTGCTTCGGCGCCTGCGTCGGGGACGGCTCGAGATGTAGGAACAGCTTCAGCCGCGAATCCAGCCTTTCATTCGGCTGGCCGGAGGATCGCGGCCAAGGCCGCTCCTACGAGAGGCTAGGGCGAACCGCCGGCGACGCGGGTCAGGGTGTCCCGGATGATGCTGGGCGCCTCCACGATGCGCATGAAGCTACCCATACCCACGTCCGGCCAGCCCAGGGCGATACGGAAACGCCCAAACAGATGGTAGACGCGGTTGTTGACGACGAAGATCTCATAAGGCAAGGCTGGGATATTGTTGGTGCCGATCACCTTCACCCACCAGCCTTCGCCATCCTTGGGACTGTTCATGGCGACGCCGAAGACGGCCATCTTCTTGTCGGGCATGACCACCTCGTACACCTCGGAGGTATTGGCCACATGCCTGGCCAGGTTGTCCCGGATGGTCTTGACGGCATCTTCGAAGTCCAGCTGCTCCATGAGCAGGTTCTTGTCCGAGTTGAAGCCTTCCATCCCGAACATGTACTGATAGTCGGGCAGGTCAGCCTTGGCCACGTCTCCGCCGAAGGTCCCGCGGCGGCCCAAGGCCCTGGCAAGACGGTACTGGACCACATTCACGGTCTTCTCCGCCAGCGGATACTGCTTGCGGAAATAGGCCCGGTACCAGTAGCCGGGATTGATGTAGGACACGCTGCCGTCGCTCTTCACGCCGACCCGGATGCCTGCGCCGACGATGGCGGAACCGCCGAGATAATGAATGATCTTGAGCAGGTCCGTGTCGGTTGCCACGACCACGCCCAGACCGTGCAGGCCCGCCGGTTCGTACTTGCCGACGACCTTGAAGCCGTGTTTGGCGAGCTTGGCTTCCACCCGTGACATGACCGACTGCACGCTGCCTGCAGCGACCTTGTCTCCGTGGACATAGGGTGACAGGGCCCAGGCCATGGAGGTCCAGAGAAAGAAAAAGAGGGCAAGCAGGGATTTCACCATGAACATCTCTTCCGAAGACGGTTGGGAATGCGCAGATTATAAGGAAAAAGCCGGGCGAACCCGGCTTCTTCGCGTCAGGCCTATCGGTCGATCACAGCTTCCAGCTGTAGGCGACGCCCAGGGAGTTCTGATACATCTCGATCTTGTCGGTTCCGCCGAAGAACGGATCCTGGCCGCTGACCGAGTGCTTGAAGGCATGCATGTAGGCCAGGGTGAGGTCCGAGGTCTTGTTCACCGCGTAGGACAGGCCCAGGGTCAGGTGGTCCTGGACCACGCCGGGGGCCAGGATGTTGAAGGCGGCATCGCGGGACTGGATCGGGTTGTCAGTGTGATTGTAACCGGCGCGCAAGGTCAGGGCGTGATTGTATTTGTATTCGAAGCCCAGCTTCCACACGTTCACGCTGTCCCAGCCGAAACCGGGCCCGTTGTCTGACCCCAGTGGTGCCTGATTCGTGCTGGGATTGTTGATGGAGGCTACACCGTCATAGTTGATGCGCTCGTAGTCCAGGGCCACGGTCAGCTCGGGGGTAGCCTTGAAGGCCAGGCCTACGCTGTAGTTCTCGGGGATGTCGAAACCCCCTTGCTCGGCGAACAGCCCGCGATACTTGTCGAACGAGCCCATGCTGATCTTGCTGGAATAGGCCGCTCCCAGGGTGAGGCTGGGGGTGATGTGGCCCTGCCAGCCCACCCGAACGCCCCAGCCGGAGGCGTGGTCGGCGCCGTTGTTGGTCACGTTGGCACCGTCGCTCGACAACGGAATAAACGCCTGTACACCATAGGCCTTGAAGCGCTGATAGCCGAACAGGGGGGAGATGCCGATGGAATTGTTCGCGTTGAGCTTGTAGGCCAGGGTCGGTGCGACGACCAACTGCATGAGGTTGACCCCCAGACGGCCCGAACCGCACAGCAGGTTCGCCGCTGACCCATTGGGCGTACCGGTGGTACAAATCCCCCCATCAAGCTGGCCGGTCGGATAATAGGTATTCATTCCACCGTTGCCATAGACCGTCACGCCCAGGGAAAGATCGGGGTTGATCATCCGGTTGTAACCAAACTCAGGAATCAGGAAGTACTTCATGTCGCTGTCCGCGCTTCCGTCAAAGGCCCCCCCATAACTGCTGTTCGAACGCTCCGCGCTACGTCGCGGGGCGAACACGTCAGCCCCCAGATCGATCCGGCTACCGACCCAGACCATGCTGGCGGGGTTGTTGGCACCGCCGAAGCTGTCCTCCGACATGGCCATGGCCGCGCCGCCCATGCCCTTGGCGGTCATGCCGTAACCATGGGAAAAATAGCCGTCGGTGGCGAATGCCGGAATTGCGATACCGGCGAGGGCAAGGGCAAGCACGCAGTTCTTCATCATCATTACGTCTCCTCACAAACAGTTAACTGACAGCTCAAATCGGATATGGATATCGACTTTAATGGTGTGCAGTATAGTAAAGAAAAGGCTAGGCCACCCTCAAGCATTAATCGTGGTAACTTTTTACCAAGGTAGGGGACAGTTCATAATCGCCGGAAAAGAAAAGGCCCGCCAGAATCCTGGCGGGCCTTGCGGAGCGGGAGCGGCTCAGATGAACAGGCAGATGTCGGATTCGCCGGCGAACTCGAAGAAGGTGGCGGCGCCGCCGAACTCGATGCCGTCGAGAAAATCGCTGTGCTCGAACCCGAACAGCTCGACGGTCATCTGGCAGGCGATGAACTTGACGTCCGCCTCCTGGCACAGGCTGCGAAGCTCGGCGATCGTGGCCACGCCGTTGTTCTTGATCGTCTGCTTCATCAGCGTGGTGGCCAGGTTTTCGAAACCGGGCACGATGGCCTGAACCGCATTGGGGATGTTCCAAGTGATGCCCCGGAACCACTTGGGTCCGAACGGCATCTTCATGGGCATACCCGGATTGCCGAGAGGGCTCACCTTGAGGCCCGACACATCCTTGCGCAGGAGTTGCAGACCGTAGAACGTGAAGAAGATCTGGGTCTCATAGCCCAGGGCCGCCGCCGTGGACGCCAGGATGAAGGGAGGATAAGCCCAATCCAGGGTCCCTTTGGTCGCGATAATCGCCAGTTTTTTCTCGTCCATCACACCACCTCGTAAACATCGGTTGTCAGAGCTACCCGCTGGCCAGGCAC
>JBJKSP010000075.1:0-3109 GCA_046703865.1 Thiobacillaceae bacterium | reverse complement strand
CACCTGATCCAGGCCGGCCATGCGGGCCGCCTGCACGGTCAGGGCGCGGGCGCCCTCGTCGAAGGACGCAGGCACGGTGAGCACCACGTCCTGCCGCTCCAGGGGCGCCTCGGGAAAGCGCCAGTTCCAGGCCGAGCGCACATAACCGAGATAGCCGGCGCTGGCGGCCACCGGCGAGACCTTGTCGACATCGTCCGGCGCGCCCCAAGGCAGGATGGGCGCCGTGCGGTCGACAGAGGGATGGGACAGCCAGCTCTTGGCGCTTGCGACCGCCCGGCCGGGGACTTGCGCCTCCAGTTCCCGCGCCAGGCGGCCGATGATCACCCGTCCCAGCCCGGCGACATCCGGGTCGGGCCAGGGCAGCCGGATGTCTGCGCCGTTCAGCTCGCCGGCCGCGGGGTGGTAGCGCACCGAAGGCAGCAGCGGGCGCGGCGCGAACCCGCCAAGCTTGACCAGTTGGCCGATGTCGAAGAGCCGTATGTCCTCGCCGCCCGCCTCCGTATAGGCCACCACCGTGTTGGTGGTGCCCAGGTCGACGCCGACGATGTAGTCCTGGGTCACGCTCAGCTTGGCGTTCGGCCGCGCACCTCGAACTCCACCTTCCAATGGTCTGCCCCACCGCGCGGTATGGCCTCCAGCTGCAGCGTGCCGATCTCCGTCACCATCGCCCGCAGCCTCACCGGCACGATCTCGCCCGGCCCACGGCCCTCGGCCGGCAGGGTGGCCTGGACCTCGCCCAATTCCTGCACCTCTTCGCCTTGCCAGGATTCGAGCAGCGTGCCCACCTGGTCCTGACGGCGGACGGACGAGCCGAAGAAGCGGAAGTGGACCGTCTCGCCCACGACCAGGCCGAACTCCTGGGGCGCCGGCTCTGCCCGGGTCCCCTCTTCCATGCCGAACGGGGCGATGCACAGGGCCTGCACGGGCGGCGCAATGCCCGGAACGGCGGGTAGGGCGGTCTCCACGCCCACATAGTAGGCACTGGCCGTCCCACCGCGGATGCGGACCCCCCCGCCGCGGCGCACATAGCTGTAGTACGCAGCGCCACGGGCCACGGCCAGGTCCAGGTCGGCACCGGACAGCACGCGAAGCTGCGGAGCGCCCTCCTCGGCGAGCCAGGCGTTCAGCATCCCGACCGTCCGCTCGACCAGCAGACCGGACTTGAAGACGCCGCCGTTGAACAGCACGGCGGTGGGATGCAGGAAGCTCGACTCCTGCCCGCCTGCGCCGGCGAATCCCTCGAGCTGCGCGGTCGCCGCCACCTGACGTGCGAGGAACGCCGCCAGATGCCGGGTGATGGCCGCATCCTGGGCGTAGGGCAGCCCCAACTGGGTAAGGCCGGTCCGGGCCCGGCTGACCGGGCGCGCGGCGCTATCGACCGTGGGGAAGAAGCCGTCCAAAATCGTGGCCGTGACCTCCTCGCGGGTCAGGTCGGTACGGATCGAGCCCCCGATCAACTTGGAGCCGCGGCTGGGCACGACGACCGGCACGACCATGGCATCGGGATCGCTCAGCAGCGTCTCCTTGGCTGCCCGGCAGGCATGGCTCAGGGCGCGCATCTGCCAGGGATCGAGCCGCGTACCCTGTCCTGCGAGCTTGCCCGCCACTACATGAGCAAGTGCCAGGTCCATGTTGTCACCGCCCAGCAGGATGTGGTCGCCGACCGCGACGCGGTGGGGCTCCAGATTGCCGTCACGCTCCACCGCGGCGATGAGGGAAAGGTCGGTGGTGCCCCCGCCCACGTCCACCACGAGAATGAGGTCGCCCAGCTTGAGCTGTTTCCGCCAGTGGCCGGCGCTGCCCTGTATCCAGCTGTAAAGCGCAGCCTGGGGCTCCTCCAAGAGGGTCAATTGCCCGTAACCGGCCGCCGCCGCCGCCTCGGCGGTCAGCTCGCGGGCGGCCGGATCGAAGGAGGCCGGAATGGTGACCGTGACCTCCTGTTGTTCGAAGGGCGCCTCAGGATGGCTGTGATTCCATGCCTCGCGCAGGTGCCGCAGGTAACGGATGGAGGCCTCCAGCGGCGAGACGCGCGGCACTTCGGCGGGGGCTTCGCTGGGCAGGATGGCCGCCCGCCGGTCACCCCCAGCGAGGCACAGCCAGCTCTTGGCGCTGGAGACCAGGCGGATGGGCGTCTGGGCACCGCGGCTGCGCGCCATCTCACCGACCGCGTAGTCCTGGCCTGCGTTCCAGGGCAGGCCCAAATCGCCGGGCGCAACCTCGTCGGGGTGCGGTAGATAGAGGAAGGATGGCAGCAACGCGAGTTGCTCCACTGTGCCCGGCGCGGTGAGCTGAGGGATGGCCAACACCTGCTGGACGGCCTGTTCCCCCTCGCTCGCGCTGAGGTCGACATAGGAAAGCGCGCTGTGGGTGGTGCCCAGGTCGATGCCTACGGCGTATGAAGGTTCGCTCACAGTTCCACCTCGGCGGGGGCGAGAATCGTGGCGTCATGACGCTCGACCAGCTTGGGCAGCCGCACTTCGGTTACCCGCCAGCCGCGGTGACGGAGGCTGCCGTGGAACGGTGCCTGGCCCACGACATTGCCGGTGAGACGGATGGCGGAGGCGTCGAAACCTGCCTCCAGGGTGACAGGGCCGCCCTCGACCTCCGGCCTGATCGGCTGGATGGTGAAATGCTCGCGCAGCGCCTTGCCGCAACCCTGGTGTACGACGCGCGTGGCGGCGCCGATTTCCGCGTCGGAATAGGCGGCCAGGTCCTCTTCGACGAAATCGAGAAACCGCCCGTCTCGCTGCAGCAGGCCCAACAACTGCAGCGCCGCCTCGGGGCCGGTCTCCTGCAGTATCGCGGCGGCGTGGGGTTCCGTGCCGGCACCGGGCTGGCGCATGCCCCGAACTCGGCCGGCATAATCGGGGTCGGAGAGAATCCTGAAGAACGCGGCCCAGGCCAGGGCGAAGCGGTCGAAAAAGGATGGCTTGGGGTCGGACATGAAATTGCTCCCTTTGGTGACTGTCCTCCGGCGTCCGATCTTGGCATTTGGTCCGCCGGGCAGATGCATGACGATGGTATCACCGCCACATTGCCGACATGATCTCGCACAGCCCCTTGAGCCACGCCGGACGTTGGTCTTCGCGGTTCATGAGGGCGCACGCCA
>JBJKSP010000074.1:0-3226 GCA_046703865.1 Thiobacillaceae bacterium | reverse complement strand
ATTGGGCATGGATGCCCCCGGCACCCTCAATCACGCGTATAGCTTTCATTGAATCTTTCAATGCTTCACCTTGAAATAATTGTGCACTGCAGTAAACGATTCTCGACTAGCTTAGTAAAGATATAGCGACATGTCTGCCCGGAGTTGGGCCGACCAGAGGATGGAGGCTGCGATGGCAATCACCAGCAAGGTGCTGGGCGATTATTGGCCCGGCATTCAGCTCTATTACCCGCCGGTGAAATACGCACCGGCCCAGGGCGTCTACGAGGACCTGGAGGCGGCCGCCCAACGCTTCCAGAAGCACGCCCGCAAGTGCCACGCCCACACCCTGCTGTTCGACCTGGAGGACGGGTGTCGCCAGAAGGCCCTGTCCCGGGAACTGCTGCGCCGGGAGCTGCCCTACCTGGACCGGGACGACATCACCGTGGCGGTGCGCATCAACCCCTTCCGCACCGAGGAATACGACCTGGACATGGCCATGGTGCGGGACCTGGCCGACCATGTGGACGTGGTGATGCTGGCAAAGGCCGGCGAGGCCTACGGGGCGGCGGAGATCCGCGACCTGTCGGCCTGCCTGGCGGGCATGAACAGCGGACACATCACCATCCAGCCCATCATCGAGCACCCCAAGAGCCTCAAGGCGGCGCCGGAGATCATGTCCTACGCCACCGTCAGACACGTGGTGTTCGGCATCCACGACTTCTCCAAGGCCATGGGCATCCACATCACGCCCCAGCACTGGACCGAGGAGCTGAAATATTTCCTCAACCAGATCCTGTTCGAGGCCCGCATCGCCGGCAAGGGCGTCATCGGCGGCGTGGAGGTGCTGATCGGCGAGGCCGCCATGCCGGAGACCTTCCTGGAGCCCCACGACATCCGGCGCTGGCTGGACCTGCACGGCGACGAGGAGTCCCGCATCGTGTTCCGCCACGCCTGCGAGGAGGCGGCCATGGGCCTCACGGGCAAGCAGGTCATCCACCCCAGCCACATTCACCTGTGCAAGGTTGCCTACACCCCCTCTCCCACCGAGGTGAACCGCAACATCCGCATCCTGGAGGCGGCCGTGGAGGCCGATGCCCTGCTGGGCGGCGCCATCCGGTTCGAAGGCGAGATGCTGGACCCGCCCATGTTCGGCAAGGCGCTCCAAGTCCTGCTGAGGGCCCACGCCCTGCGTGCCCTGTCCGAGGAGGACACGGAATTCGCGCTGAAGGTCCTGGCCATGCTGCCGCCCCAGGTGATCAGAGAGAATTGGCCGTATGGGGTGATCCTATGAACCTTGGGCTGCGACCACCCCACTTTTCCGGTCAGGAGACTAGCGTCCATGAACATCCGCGACCCGTCCCGTAACCTGGACGCCCGTGCCATGCCCTTCCCGACCCTCCCCGCATGGACCTGGGACATCCCGGAATACTTCAACATCGGCGTGGCCTGTACCGACGCCCATCTTGACACCCCCACGGCGGACCGGGTGGCCATGATCGTGGAGGACGACGCCCTGGGCACCTCGACCGCCACCTATCGTGACCTGGCCCGGGACACAAGCCGCTTCGCCCAGTTGCTGCGGAACCTGGGGGTGAAACCGGAGGACCGGGTGCTGATCCGCCTGCCCAACGCCCTGGCCTACCCCATCGCCTTCTTCGGGACCATGAAGCGGGGCGCCATCGCGGTGCCCACGTCCACCCTGCTCACCGCCGACGAGGTGCTCTATCTGGCCCGGGATTCGGGCGCCCGCGTGCTGGTCACCGACAAGGCCATGTGGGCGGGCCTCAGGGACAGGCTGGCGGGGCTGTCGGGTCTCGGATTCGCGCTGCTGGCCGGTGTGGGGGATTCTCCTCCCTCGCCCGCAAGCGGGAGAGGGGTCGGGGGAGAGGGGCAGTTGGCCGTCCTCGACCTGGACGCCGAACTGGCCGGGATCACCGAGTGGGCCCCGCCCCACCGGAGCCTTGCCCACGATCCGGCCTATCTGGTCTATACCTCGGGCACCACGGGCTACCCCAAGGGCGTGCTCCACGCCCACAGGGCCATGCTCGGACGGGAGCCCGCGGCGGAGTACTGGTTCGACTTCGCGCCGGAGGGTGACCGCATCCTCCATTCGGGCAAGTTCAACTGGACCTATGTCCTGGGTTCCGGCCTCATGGACCCCTTGTACCGGGGCAAGACGGTGATCGTCCATGAGGGCAGGAACGACGCGGCGGGCTGGGTCCGCCTCATGGCCAGGCACCAGGCCACCATCTTCATCGGCGTGCCCACCATCTACCGCCAGATCCTCCAGAAGACAGCGTTCACCGGGGCGGACGTGCCCGACCTGCGCCATTGCATGAGCGCCGGGGAGCACCTCTCGGCCGAAATGCTGGGGCTGTGGCGGGTGCGCTTCGGCATGGACATCTACGAGGCGGTGGGCATGTCGGAATGTTCCTACTACCTCTCCGAGAACAGGCACCGGCCCATCCGGCCCGGCTCGGCGGGCTTTCCCCAGCCCGGCCACGGGGTGAAGCTGCTGGATCCTGAGACCCTGACCCAGGCCCCTGCCGGCGAGGAGGGCATGATCTGCATCCCCGCCGACGACCCCGGCCTGTTCCTGCGCTACTGGAGGCTGCCGGAAGAGACGGCCAAGGCCTTCCGGGGCGGCTGGTTCCTCACCGGCGACTATGGCCGACTGGACGCGGACGGGTACGTCTGGTTCCTGGGCCGCAAGGACGACATCATCAACTCCTTCGGCTACCGGATCTCGCCCCACGAGGTGGAGCGGGTCCTGAAGACCCATCCGGACGTGGCCGACTGCGCAGCCACCGGTGAGACACTGGACCGGGACAAGGTGCTGGTGGTGGCCTACGCGGTGCTCCACCCTGACGCCGGGATCGATGCCGACGATCTGCTCCGCTACGCCCGGGAACGCCTGGCCGCCTACAAGGCGCCCAGGATCGTCTACCTGGTGGACGAACTCCCGCGCACCAGGAACGGCAAGATCGTCCGCAAGCAACTGGCGCCGGCCCTGGCCCGGGCCAGATCATGGGGATGAAGGAGATGGGGAATGGGGGATGGGAAAAACCGTTTCCGGGGGTGGTGAACACAGCCTCTTTGCCAGGCCCAGGGCAACGTGGAGAAACCTTGCACGTCTAGGTTCGTCCGCCCTTCCCATTCCCCATTACCCATCCCTCATCCCCCGTCCTTAAGCGCCATGGGCCCCCACTACCGTCCCCGCAGATCCATGCTCTACGTGCCGGCC
>JBJKSP010000073.1:0-3932 GCA_046703865.1 Thiobacillaceae bacterium | reverse complement strand
TTCGTCAAGGAATACCAGGTCACCGTCGATCCGCTGAAACTGGCCAGCTACGGCATCCCTTTGGAGCGCGTGTCCCAGGTCATCCGGGAGTCCAACCGGGACGTGGGCGCCCGCGTGATCGAGATGTCCGAGAAGGAATACATGGTGCGCGGCCTGGGTTACCTGCACGGCGTGCAGGACATCGAGGACCTGGTGCTGAAGAACGACCATGGCACGCCGGTGCTGATCCGGGACGTGGGCCGGGTGGAGATCGTCCCGGCGCAGCGGCGCGGGGTGGCCGAACTGAACGGGGAGGGCGAGGTGGCATCGGGCATCGTCATGGCCCGCTACGGACAGAACGCGCTGCACGTGATCGCCAACGTCAAGGCGAAGATCAAGGAGATCTCCCCGGGACTGCCGGCCGGCACACGGATCGTGCCGGTCTACGACCGTTCCACCCTGATCCTGCGCGCCATCGCCAACCTCAAGGACACCCTGTTCGAGGAAAGCCTGATCGTGGCCGCGGTGTGCGTCATCTTCCTGCTGCACATGCGCAGCGCCCTGGTGGCCATCATCACCCTGCCCGTGGGCGTGCTCATCGCCTTCATCGCCATGCGCGCCCTGGGGCTCGGCTCCAACATCATGAGCCTGGGCGGCATCGCCATCGCCATCGGGGCCATGGTGGACGCCGCCATCGTCATGATCGAGAACGCCCACAAGCGCCTGGAGCACCTGCCCGCGGACGCCGGCCGGGCCGAGCGCGCCCGGACCATGATCGGCGCGTGCCAGGAGGTGGGGCCGGCCCTGTTCTTTTCGCTCCTGATCATCACGGTCTCCTTCCTGCCGGTGTTCACCCTGGAGGGCCAGGAAGGGCGGCTGTTCTCGCCCCTGGCCTACACCAAGACCTTCGCCATGGCGGGGGCGGCGCTGCTGTCCGTGACCCTGGTGCCGGTGCTGATGATGACCTTCATCCGCGGCCGCATCCTGTCGGAGGCGAAGAATCCCCTGAACCGCTTCATGATCTGGGTCTATCGTCCCATCATCGCCTGGGTGATGGACCACAAGCGGCTCACCCTGGCCCTGGCCCTGGCTTCCATGGCCCTCACCCTGTATCCGGCCAGCCGCCTGGGCGCCGAGTTCATGCCTACCCTGAACGAGGGCTCCATCTTCTACATGCCCGCCTCGCTGCCGGGCATGTCGGTGACCGAGGCGGCGCATCTGCTGCAGACCACGGACCGCATCCTCAAGAGCTTCCCGGAGGTGGAATCGGTCTACGGCAAGGCGGGCCACGCCGACACCGCCACCGATCCCGCGCCCCTGGAGATGTTCGAGACGGTCATCAACCTGAAGCCCAAATCCCGGTGGCGGCCCGGCATGACCATCGACAAGCTGATCGGGGAGATGGACGCGGCGCTCAAGATCCCCGGCGTGGCCAATTCCTGGACCATGCCCATCAAGGCGCGCATCGACATGCACTCCACCGGCATCCGCACGCCGGTGGGGGTCAAGGTGTTCGGCAAGGACCTGGCCACCATCGGGAAGCTCGCCCGGGAGATCGAGGCCGCGGTGAGGACCGTCCCGGGCACCACCAGCGCCTATGCGGAACGGGTGAGCGGCGGCTATTACCTGGACATCGCCCCCCGGCGCGCGCAGCTGGCCCGCTACGGGGTGACGGTGGGCGATTTCCAGCGCGTCGTCGCCACGGCCCTGGGCGGGCAGACCGTCACCACGGCGGTGGAGGGGCTTGAGCGCTACGGCATTACCGTGCGCTATCCCCGCGCCCTGCGCGACGACCCGCAACGCCTGGCCCGGGACGTGTACGTGCCCACCGCCGGCGGCATGGTCCCCCTGGGCCAGTTGGCCGACATCACCATCCACCCCGGCCCGCCGGTGATCAAGACCGAGAATGCCCTGCTGACCGCCTACGTCTATGTGGACATCCGCGACCGCGACATCGGCTCCTACGTCCGTGAAGCCCAGCGCGCGGTGGCCGCCAAGGTGAAGTTCCCGCCCGGCTACTACGCCACCTGGAGTGGCCAGTACGAGTACATGGAACGGGCCAAGGCCAAGCTCGCCATCGTCGTGCCGGTGACCCTGGCCATCATCTTCGTGCTGCTCTACTTCAACTTCCGCCGCCTCACAGAGACCCTGATCGTCATGCTGTCGGTACCCTTCGCCCTGGTGGGCGGCATCTGGCTCATGTGGTGGCTGGGCTACAACATGAGCGTGGCGGTGGCGGTGGGCTTCATCGCCCTGGCCGGCGTGGCCGCCGAGACCGGGGTGGTGATGCTGATCTATCTGGACCAGGCCTGGGAAAGGATCAAGGCGGAGCGTCTGGCCGAAGGGCGCATGCCCAGCGTCGCCGATCTGTATGGCGCGAACATGGAAGGCGCTGCCGGGCGGGTGCGGCCCAAGATGATGACCGTGGTGGCGATCATGGCCGGCCTGCTGCCCATCATGTGGAGCCAGGGCACCGGCTCGGAGGTCATGAGCCGCATCGCCGCGCCCATGGTGGGCGGCATGATCTCCTCCACGGTCCTGACACTGGGCGTGATCCCGGCGATCTACGCCATGGTCAAGCAATGGCGCCTGACCCATGGACTGGAGGGCAGGCTGTCCCCGGACGACGGGGAGCCCGTGGCCGGGATACCCTAGGGCGTGTTCACATTAATTTCACCCATGCGTTGCCGCGAAAATGCGATGGATGCAAGGCGCGAGGTACAGCCGATGGTCGTTCCATCGGCAAGCCTCGCAACGCCGTAGACGCGCATTTCTCGCGGCAACCCTTCGGGACGGGGGCGCTTTGGGCGCCCCCCTTTGTCGCAAGCCGCTTGCAGTGGCTCACACTGCGGCGCGTCTTGCTTCGCGGGGGCGCGCTGGCGGGCGGAGCAGGGTTCCCGCCGAAGGCGGGATGCGACCCCGGAAGCGATGCCGCGACCGTGCGTCGTTGTGCGCCAGCATCCCTCTGCGCGGTCGCACCTTGCTGCGCAAGGCACTGCTCTGCGCTGCGAGGTCGTCATCCCAGAGTGCCCCCGTCGCATGCGCGAAATTAATGTGAACACGCCCTAGCAGTCCGCCGGATTACGAAAATGTCATCTCCCTGACAGCCTGCCGTCGGCTTGGCCTGTCCATACTGCCGCCACAGAGCCCACACCGCGAGATGGGTTCGACATCCAGAGGAGCAGCCCCATGAGACTCGGTGCCGTTCTGACCGGCCTTTTTCTGATCCTGGCCCCGCCCGTCCTTGCCCAAGGGCGGGGGATGGGTGGCATGAACGGCATGGGTGGAATGGGCGGCATGGGCGGCATGGGCGGCATGCAGGGTGCCGGCCAAACGCAGAACCTGCCCCTGAGCGAGGGTGTGATTCGCAGGGTGGACAAGTCGTCCCGCAGGATCACCATCCGCCACGGCGAGCTCTACAACCTGGGCATGCCGGCCATGACCATGGCGTTCCGGGTCAGCGATCCGGCCATGCTGGACCAGGTCAAGGTCGGCGAGTCGGTGCGCTTCGTGGCCGAGCCCATGGACGGTGTCCTGGTGATCACCTATATAGAAACCAGCTCACCGTGAATGACTCTCATTAACGATGGGCTCCGGCCCGCCGTTTCCCCGAAACCCCTATAGGAGCACACCATGAAGGCCAAACCGATCATTCTCGCCATGGGAATGCTGATGGCCGCCTCGGCCTGGGCCGACACACCCGGGAACGAGACGGCTGCACCCGCTGCCGCCGCACCCGCACCCGCTGCCGCCACGGCCGCACCCGCAGCCGCTCCGGCCCCCGCCTCCGACGCCATGATCCAGAAGATGGAGGCGAACCTGGACAACATGCACCAGATCCTGGGGCGGATGAAACAGGCCAAGGACCCCGCGGAACGCCAGAAGCTCATGATGGAATACATGCAGGCCCAGCGGGACAACATGTGGATGGGCCATGCCTTCATGAGCTGGGG
>JBJKSP010000072.1:0-5139 GCA_046703865.1 Thiobacillaceae bacterium | reverse complement strand
CCCTGAACATGGCCGACCGGTTGGCCTTCTCCGGCGCCGAGAAGGAGGCCCTCGTGGCCGCGGCCCTGAGCATGAACCTCACGAGCCAGAGGCTGCACGAGGAATTGGCGAATCGGGCCACTCCGCTCCAGACTCACCACATGGAGCACCTCCGCCGCCACCCTGTGGAAAGCGTGCGGCGCCTACGCGAATTCGGCGTCTGCAGCGACCTCTGGCTGGACGCCATCCTGCACCATCACGAGCTGATGGACGGTAGCGGCTATCCGGCAGGCCTCAGGAGCACCGATATCAGCCTGCCCGGGCGCATGCTGAAGATCGCCGACTACTATTGCGCGAAATGCGCGCCGCGCACCCACCGCCGGGAGAAGTCCCTGGCCCTGCCCAGGAATGTGGGCCACGCCAAGCTGTCCATCTTTGGCAAGGACCTGAACAGATTGGACCAGCAATTGATCAACATCACCCTGTCCCAGGTTGGGATCTATCCGCCCGGAACCCTGGTGAGGCTGTCCAACCGCGAGGTCGCCGTCGTGGCCAGATCGCTCCAGAAGCACGAACCGCCCAAGAGCGTCGTGGGCCTGTTCAATCCGGAAGGCATCCCCTATCGGGAACCCGAGCTTTACACCATCGCCCCCGTCCGAGGCCACCGGATCCGGAGCATCGTATCGATGGAAAACCATTGGACGAAGTTCGACTGGCAGACCGCCTGGGGCTATTGAGACGACGCCAAACCTGCCCGGACCCCCCGACAGGGGCGGGCAGCGGCTTGGAAAACGGGATGCGGACGGATCGGAACACCGTCGTCGGGGCACTCCGCCCCGCCCGTTCCGAATGTCCAGAGGTCAGTCCCGATCGCGGCGTTCCCGATCGCGACCCCTGTCGTGCTCGTACCGCCTGTCGCGCTCAATACGCCTGTCCCGTCTTTCATCGCGATGCATGTCCCGCTTCTCCCGACGCTCGCGATGGTGGCGCATGTAGACATTCCTGTACCAGTCCTCACGTACGAAATAGACCGGTTCGCCGCATGCGTGGTATTCGTGGCAGTGCCTGCTCCAGTGTTTCTCGTAGCCGGGAGGCACGTGCAGATAGATCGGCCGGACCACCGCGGGCCTGGGTGCGCGCTCGACCACTACCGGGCGCGAGTAGATGACCTGGGGCTGGGGGACGTCACCGATGTCGATGCGACCGTAGAGTCCCGGCTGGTTGATACTGATGGATACGCCGATGTCGGCGCCGAATGCCGGGACAACGGCAGCGGCAAGCAGGCCTGCGAGAAGAATACGCTTCATGTTAATTCCCTTTTCGATGCCACCCGCGCACTGGCGGGTCGAGCCCATGTTCATCAGTCAGATGCCGGGGCCAAAACCTCACGGCCTGGCCGGCCATGCATCATAAGGACCGCCGAGGCGGACTGCAAAGTGCCCATGCGGGCGCACCCCCATCGGATCTGGAGTGACGTTCATCCAGCCGATAGACTTGGGTGTTTTCAACCAGGGGACATCATGCGCGAGATCATCCGCCTGGCCACGAAACGCCGGGAAGAACTGCTGGACATCACGGAACGGATCGCCGCCGCCGTGACCCGGAGCGGCGTACGGGACGGGCTGGTGAACGTCTACGCCCAAGGGGCCACCGCGGCCATCATGATCCAGGAGAACTGGGACGAAAGCGTCCAGGAGGACGTGGTGGACCTGCTGGCGAAAATGATTCCACGGGGAGTGTGGCGCCATGATGCCCAGGACGGCAACGGTGACGCCCATTTGAAGTCGGGCCTGGTGGGGCCGTCTGCGACCATCCCCGTGATGGAGGGACGACTGGGCCTGTCACGCTGGCAGAATGTGTTCTTCTGCGAGTTCGACGGCCCCCGGACCGACCGCAGCGTGGTGGTGACGGTGCTGGCGGACGGACACCCCTGACCCGACCCCCCCCTCGACCCGACCCCATGGCTGGACGACTGATTGGACCGACATCCTCATCGATCCTGGCCGTTCATTGGCCAGTGCCCGCGTCCGTGGGTCCGCCCTCCGCGCGCAGCTTCAGCTCCAGCCGCTTGGTGACGCTGATGTCGGTGAAGGTGATGACCACCCCGTCGATCATGTTCTCGGTGGTGCGGTAGGGCATGATGCGCACTGAATACCAGAGTCCGTCCTGGGTGGCGATCTGCTTCTCCGAGGGCACCAGGCTTGCCAGCACTCCCTGGGCGTCATCTGCCAAGCCGGGATAGTCCAGGGCGGTGGCAATGTCGGTGAGGGGCCGGCCCACATCGGTAGGGATCAACTTGATGATGCGGGTGGTGGGGGTGGTGAAGCGCCGTAAGTTGAGGGCATGGTCCAGGAACACGATGGCGATGTCGGTGCTGTTCAGCAGGTTCCTCATGTCGCTGCTGGCGCGAGAGAGTTCGTCCACCTTGGATTGCAGCTCGGCGTTGACGGTCTGCAGTTCCTCGTTGAGGGACTGCATCTCCTCCTTGGAGGTGGTGAGTTCCTCGTTGGTGGACTGCAGTTCCTCGTTGGCCGATTGCAGTTCCTCGTTGGCGCTCTTGAGCTCCTCCTGGGAGGACTGCATCTCCTCCCGGGTGGACTGCAACTCCTCGCGCAGGTGATGCGCCTCCAGCTCGCGGATGCGGGCATTGCGCACGGGGGCGCACCGGC
The DNA here is from genome assembly GCA_046703865.1 of Thiobacillaceae bacterium. Taxonomy (GTDB): domain Bacteria; phylum Pseudomonadota; class Gammaproteobacteria; order Burkholderiales; family Thiobacillaceae; genus JBJKSP01. Next base: position 2,491 of record JBJKSP010000072.1, on the reverse strand, counting down.
CGTCCGGGGCAGGCGGCGCAGCCACGTCGCGGAAGACGATCATCACCATGCCGTTCAGCTCCTCGGGTTGCACAAGCGCCTCCACGGTGAGGTCCACGGTCTGGGCGCCGTCGGTGGTGCCCACCCCGATCCCGCGCACCTGGACCGCACCGCCTTGCCGCAGCGCCTTCTGGAAGGCGCTCATGAGGGGATGGCGCAGGCCCTCGCGGGCCATAGCGTAAATATTCCAATTGGCCTTGCCGGCGGCCGGCTCCAGGTACTTGCCGGTGCGACCGCTGATGTAGACGATGTCGCCCTTGTCGTTGACCAGTACGGCGCCGGGGTGTAGCGCTGCAGCAGCAGCTGGTCGGCCAGGCCCTGGAGGTTGATGGCCGGTGCTGTGCCCTTGACTTCGCCGGGGGCGCTGGGCACCACGGTCGGATGCCTGGTGGGAAACTCCACCGCCGTGGCCGGAAGACTGCTTCCGGTGCGCCGATAGAGTCGCATCTTGGCCTCCAGGGGGGTGAACAGGTCGGCGAAGCCGCCGATGGTCTCGGCGCTGCCCAGGAACAGCACACCGCCCGGATTGAGGCTGTAGTGAAACAGGGGGATGAGCCGCTTCTGCAGCTCGGGGCCCAGGTAGATCAGGAGGTTACGACAGGATAAGAAATCAAGTTTGGTGAATGGGGGGTCGGAGATCACGTTCTGGGGCGCGAAGATGACCATCTCGCGGATCTCCTTGGCCACCCAGTAGCTGCCGCCCTCCTGCACGAAAAAACGCTCCAGGCGCTCCGGCGAGACATCGGCGGTGATGTTGGCCGGGTAACTGGCCAGGCGCGCCTGGTCGATGGCACCGTGATCCAGGTCGGTGGCGAAGACCTGCAGGGTGATGCGCTTGGCCGGCCGGATCTGCTCCAGGGCCTCGCGGAAGACCATGGCGAGCGAATAGGCCTCCTCCCCGGTAGAGCAGGCGGGTACCCAGGCGCGCAGCGTGGCGCCTATCGGGCAGCGGGCGAGCACGTCGGGAAGGACCTGGGTCTTGAGGTAGTCCCAGGCGGTCGGGTCGCGGAAGAAATTGGTCACCCCGATCAGGAGCTCCTTGAATAGCAGTGCCAGCTCCTGGGGGTTGCTGCGCAGGTAGCGCACGTAGCTCGCGATCTTGTCGATCTGGTGGATGCCCATGCGCCGCTCGATGCGCCGATACACGGTGCTCTTCTTGTAGAGCGAGAAGTCGTGGCCGGTGTGGGCCCGGAGCAGGATCAGGACCTGTTCCAGACCGCTATGGGACTGGCTCTCCAGTTCCACCTCGGGCTTCACTACTTGGACGCTGTGTTGCAGGTAGGCGGCGATGCGGACCGGCAGCGCCTCGACCGGGGCGACGATGTCGGCCAGGCCCGCGTCGATGGCGCTGCGCGGCATGCCGTCGAACTTGGCGCTGACCGGCGCCTGCACCAGGGTGAGGCCTGCCTTCTCCTTGATGGCGGCGAGCCCCAGGGTGCCGTCCGAACCCATGCCCGAGAGGATGACGCCGATGGCGAGCTGCTGGCGGTCATCGGCCATGGAGCGGAAGAAGAAGTCGATGGGCAGGCGCAGGCCCCGCCGCACCACCGGCTCGAACAGGTGCAATGCCCCTCGCTGCAGGGCCATGTCCGTGTTGGGGGGGATCACATACACCCGGTGGGGTTGGACCTTGCAGCCGTTCCTTGCCTGGATCACCTCCATCGAGGTGGCCCGCTGCAGCAGCTCGGCCATGATCCCCTTGTGGGTGGGGTCCAGGTGCTGGATCACCACGAAGGCCATGCCGCTGTCCGCGGGCACGTGGCCCAGGAACTGCTCCAAGGCCTCCAGCCCCCCGCCCGAGGCGCCGATGCCGACGATGGGAAAGGGCGCGGGCCTGGCCGGCGATTTGGCGGCTGGCTTCGGCGTCTGCTGGGGCTTGGCGGATCTGGCCGCCTTGTCTGTGGTACGGCTGGCCGCCTTGCTGACCGTAGTCTTGATCGCCGCGGCCTTGACCGTGCCGGCCTGCTTTGCCTTGCGGGGCGTCTTGGGGGGCGGGGTAGTCGCGTCTTTGGGCTGCCTGGCCATGGTGCCTGTGCTCCTCCGGTTCAACCGCACTGTGCTTGCCGCGCACTGGATGTGAGGGCCTATGCCCAGGCGCTATCGGCCCACGGTTGCCGCGGCGATCGCCCGGCGCCGTGACCGCAGCATGGCACTCTGGTGCCGGGACCGCAACACTCGCGGCGGGAGGCCAAGGGCCTCTCAGCGAGGGACGGCCGCTGCTCGTTGGCGAGCACGCGCCCCGCGGCAGCCTACCCGAACGGGTAAGTGCACGCCGCCGGCAAGTTCAAGTAATCTGGCCCCATCAGATCGGGAGGAGGTCTGCCCATATGAACATCGGTGCCATCGACAACCTGAGCGCCCATTGTGCCCGCATCGCCGTCCTGAACGAGCGGGCCCTGATGCTTGAACGCAAGCTCGACGCGGTGGCCGAGGCCGAAGCGCAGGTCAACAC
>JBJKSP010000071.1:0-5277 GCA_046703865.1 Thiobacillaceae bacterium | reverse complement strand
GAAGCCCAAAGGCTTGCCACAGTCTGAGCCGCCTCGTGTCCTCAACACCAGCCCCCGCGAAGAGAAAGCGCCCGGCCCGGATGGCGTCGTACGCGTCAATCCGACAGACATGGGGGGCGATGCAGCGACGGGAAAGGGAGGGCCGATCGTGGGCGGCCCGGTATCTCTCTACCCTATCCTGGCAGTCAACTTTGTCGGCACCCTCGGCTTCAGCATCGTGCTGCCGTTCCTGGTCTACCTTGTCACCCGGCTCGGGGGGAATGCACTGGTCTACGGCGTCATGGGGGCGACCTATTCCTTCTTCCAGTTGCTGGGGGCGCCGGTGCTGGGGCGCTGGTCCGACCGCCATGGGCGGCGGCGCATCCTGCTGCTCAGCCAGGTCGGCACCCTGATATCCTGGGGCATCTTCCTGGCGGCGCTCTGGCTCCCGGTGCGGTCCTTGCTGGTGGTGGATTCGCCGGTGCTGGGCGCCTTCACCCTGACGGTGCCGATGGCGGTGCTCTTCTTCGCGCGGGCCCTGGACGGGATCACGGGGGGCAACGTCTCCATCGCGAATGCCTACCTGGCGGACATCAGCGACGACACGAACCGCAGTGCCAATTTCGGCCGCATGGCGGTGTCGGCGAACCTGGGCTTCATCGTGGGGCCGGCCATCGCCAGCACTCTCGGAGCCATGGCGTCGGGCGAGACGCTGCCCATACTGGCCGCCTTCGCCATCTCGGCGGCGGCTACCCTGATGATCGCCTTCTGGCTCCCGGAAACCGATCCCTGCGCGATGCAGGCCGACCCGGAGAAGATCAGCGTGCGCAAGGTCCTGGGCCAGGATCACAAGCCCTGCTATCGCCTCGCGGCGGCAGCCCAGCCGCCGCTGCTCGCCGTGCTCGCGCTGCCCTCGGTGGGGCTGCTGCTTGCGGTCTATTTTTTGGTCTTCCTGGCCTTCAACCTGTTCTATGTCAGCTTCCCGGTGTATGCGGCTACCGGCATCCGCTGGTCCCTGGCCCAGACCGGCCTGTTCTTCGCGGTCATGAGCCTCATGATGTCGGTGGTCCAGGGGCCGGTGCTGAAACGCGCCGCCCGGATCTGGTCCGACCGGACCCTGGTCCTGGGCGGCAGCCTGGTGCTGGCCGCGAGCTTCCCCTTCTTTGGCGCCGCGGATACGGCGACCCTCTACTTCGGCACGGTCCTGCTGGCCCTGGGCAACGGCTTGATGTGGCCTTCCCTGCTCTCGGCCCTGGCAAGGGCTGCGGGACGGGACGCCCAGGGAGCGGTCCAGGGCTTTGCGGGGAGCGTGGCCGCCGTGGCCAGCATCTTCGGCCTGCTGGGAGGCGGCTTGCTCTACCCCCGGCTGGGTCCGCGGGAGTTCACGGTCTCCGCGGCACTGACGCTGCTGACCTTCGCGCTGGCCCTGGCCATCCCTGCGTCGGGGCGGAAACACTGATCCGGCAGTCCGATACCGCGTGGCGCGTATCGTAGGAGCGACCTCCAGGTCACGACCCACAGTCGATCGCGACCTGGAGGTCGCTCCTACAAGTGTCCTGTTTGAGTGCCTGCTCGGTAAGGGTGCATGGGAGGCGGTCCCGACCGATTCACTCCGGCTTGTGTGCCGAAGCGTTCCAAAGTACCGCCACCCCGATCACGGAAGACAGCACCGAAGCGGCGAAGACCGCGATCTTGGCGACGGCGAAATCGCCGGCCACCGGAAACGCCTGCCCGGCGATGAAGAGTGACATGGTGAAGCCGATACCGGCCAGAGTGCCGGCGCCGGCGAGCTGGCGCCAGGAGTACGCGGCGGGTTTGTGCGCGAGGCCCAGGCGCACGGCCAGGGCGGAGGCCAGGACGAAGCCCAGCGGCTTGCCGATGGCCAGGCCCATCATGATCGCGAGTACGAGCAGGCCATGACGGCTGAACACGTCGGTGGCGAGGCCGACACCGGCATTCGCCAGGGCGAAGACCGGCAGCACCAGATAGCTCGACAGCGGCGCGACGCCCCGCAGCATGCGGTCGGCCGGAGATTCCAGGCGGGCGTGGATGGCGTCCATAGCCTGCATGGCCGGGACGGAGGGGCCGCGCCGGAATTGCTCTCCGAGATGCTGCGCCTCCTCGGTCAGGATCACCTCGGCCTGCATGGCGAGGGTCTTGAAGTCCGGCGGCGGGCGGGTCGGGATGAAGGCGGCCAGGACCACGCCGGCCAGGGTGGCGTTCAGGCCGCTGGCATGGACGCAGGCCCACAGCGCGATACCTGCCAGGACGTAGGGCGTCGCGCGATAGATGCCGGACCGGTTCAGCAGCGCGAGACCCCCGGTGATGGCCGCCGCGCCGGCGAGATAGCCGGGATGCAGGGCGCCGGAATAGAACACCGCCACCACGACGATGGCGCCGATGTCGTCGACGATGGCGGCCGCAGTCAGGAAGATGCGCAGCTCCACCGGCACCCGTGCGCCCATCATCGCGATCAGGGCCACCGCGAAGGCGGTGTCGGTGGCCATGGGCACACCCCAGCCCATGGACCAAGCTCCCTGGGGGATGACGAGCAGGTACAGCATGGCCGGCACCGCCATCCCGCCCGTGGCGGCGGCGACGGGCAAGGCCGCCGCGCGCAGGCTGGCCAGGTGCCCTACCGTGAATTCGCGCTTGATCTCCAGCCCCACCACGAGGAAGAAGATTGTCAGGAGGGCATCGTCGATCCAGTCCAGCAGCGACATCCGGAAGGCGGAGGATCCGAACGCGAAGCCCAGGTCGGTGTGCCAGAAGGCCCCAAATCCGGGCCCCGACAGCGAATTAGTGACTGCGATGGCCAGGATGGAGGCCAGCAGGAGCAGCACGCCGGCCGAGGGGGCCCAGCTCGCGAAACTCAGCGCCGCGGTGCGCACGCGATGCCCAAGCGAGCCCAGCATGGCATCGGTGAAGGAGCTCTCGTCCCAGGGTCCGTCGTAGCGGCGCCCGTTGATGAAGAAGGTGGGCGTGAAGCGCACGCCGCTCGCCAGCGCACTGCCGATGTCCAGGTCCACCCGTGCCCTGGCACGTTCGGCCACTTCCTGTGCCGCATCGGGCTCCAGCAGGGGCAGTCCCAGGGACGCCTCGACCGTGTGCAGATCGTCCCGGGTCAGGGTCTCCGAGCGCGTCATCAGCGTGACGTGGGCGTCCCAGAATCGTTCGTGGGTCGCTGCGGACTCGGCCAGCTCGGCCGCCGGGCGCGCGATTTCGCTCCCCACCAGCGGCCGGTGCCGGAACACGTAGCGCAGTCGATCGCCCAACTGTTCGCGCACCTCCGTGATGCGCTCGTTGGCCGCACGGCAGTGAGGACAGGCATAGCTGCCGTATTCCACCAGGGTGATGGGTGCACCCCTGAGCCCGAGGACGTGATCGAACTCGTCGTCGACCGGCCGGTCGAGACGGTCGGTCGCCGCTACGGGGGCGGGGACCTCGGTGTGCCGGTCGCCTGCCGGGGTTGGTATTTCGTTGACCGGGTTTGTTCGGACGGGGTCTGTGGCTGAGGTTTCGCTAGCCATCCCTCGGGTCAATATTCCGCATAGGCATCATCCGGATAGCAGTAAAGCCACCGTTCTCCGGGCTCTGCCGAGGCAATTACGGGGTGGCCGCTCGCCTGCGCGTGCCGGGTGGTGTGCCGGTTGGGTGAGTTGTCGCAGCACAAAGTTGCGCCGCAGGTCTGGCAGGTGCGCAGGTGGACCCAGCTGTCGCCGGTCTTGACGCATTCCTCGCATACGTGGTGCTTCGGCCGCTTGACGGTTCCGATGTCGCGCAGGTGGGAGCAGGGCGATTTGGATTTCATTTCTTTTCCTCTACTCGTGGAGTATCTGATGGACGAAGGAGACGGCGATGGATCCCTCTCCGGCCGCGGAGGCCACCCGCTTGATGCTGCCGGCCCGCACGTCGCCCACCGCGAACACGCCGGGCCGGCCCGTTTCGAGCAGGTGTGGCGCCCGGGCGAAGGGCCAGGGCGCCGAGGCCAGTTCTTCGCGGGAAAGGTCGGGACCGGTCTTGATGAAGCCCTTCTCGTCGCGCACGACGCAGCCGTCCAGCCAGTGGGCGCTGGGAACGGCGCCGGTCATGAAGAAGACGTGCCGGATGTCGCGGGTTCCGATTTCTCCCGCGCGCTGATCGCGCCAGCGCACCGGCTCCAGGTGGTTGCCTCCCTGAAGCGCGGTAATCTCCGTACCATGAAGGCCCCCCTATCGGTCATCCCGTCCCGCACGCGTCAGAGAAACGCCATCAGCGCGTCAGTCGTCGCCTGCGGACTCTCCTCCAGCACCCAATGTCCCGTGTCCTTGAGAATAACCACAGTGACGTCCGAGGCGACGAGCTTCATCTGCCTGCCCAGCACCGTGCCGTTCGCCTTGTCCCCGCCAATGGCCAGCACCGGCATGGGCAGTTTGGTCTGGGCAAGCTGCTCGAAATCCCGGGCGGTCTGGGGGAACGAAATGAAATAGGCCCAGCCCGCATGCATGCGACCGGGACGCGCATAGGCCGTTGTGTAGGCGACGCGGTCGGCTTCCGGCACCGAGTGGGTACGGTCGGCGGCGAAGTCGTTCCAGTAATGTTCGAAATAGGTCCGCTCACGTCCCCGTACCAGCGCCTCCGGCGTCGGGCCGTTGAAGCGGAAGTGCCAGATGCCCGGATCGTCGTAGATGTCCCGCCAACCGGCTACGCCGGGTAGGAAGGCGTCCATCACCACCAGCTTCTCCACCTGCGCAGGGAACTGGGCGGCGTAGGCATAGGCCACCATGAGCCCGATGTCATGCCCGACCACGCGCGCCTTCGCGACGCCCAAGGCGCGGGCCAGGTCGTGAATGCGGACGGCGGCGGTCTTCATGTCCATGCCGTCCTTGGGGATGTCCGAGTCCCCGATCCCGGGCAGGTCCGGCGCGATCACCCTAAACCTCTGCGCCAGCCGCGGGATGAGCGGCAGCCACATGCGCGAAGTCTGGGTGTAGCCGTGCAGCAGGATCACCGTAGGGCCGTGTCCCATGGTGAGGTAATGCATCCGTACGCCATCGACCTCAGCGTTGCCCGATTCGACGCCCTGCGCGGAGGCGGGCACGGCCGTCAGCAGCGAGACGGCGAGCAGCGCGGCGTGGCCGGCCCAAAGACGGAGATGCCGTTGGATAGTCATAGGTCCTCCCCAAATGAGGTGGTATCGACCGCAAGCCAAGCCGGTTGCCAGACCTGCGGTCCCATAAGGAAATGCGGAGCGTGGCCGCTATGCACCGGTCCTGCCCTGGCTAGCCGCCGCCCTGGATCTACGCCAGCAGGTCCTGG
>JBJKSP010000070.1:0-2863 GCA_046703865.1 Thiobacillaceae bacterium | reverse complement strand
TTTGTCTAGGGCCTGTTAACACTAATTTCACCCCCAGGTTAAATTGTTTGAAGGGGACGGGGCGATTTGGGCGCCCCCCTTTGTCGCAATCCGCTTGCAGTGGATGGCACTGCTCTGCGCTGCGAGGTCGCCATCCCAGATCGCCCTCGTCGCATGCGCGCAATTAGTGTTAACAGGCCCTAGATGAACCCCATGCCACTCTGGCCGCGCAAAACCATGCCCGCACGGACCTGGGCATAGGTCAAGGCGTTGCGGCGTCTCCCTGGGCCTCCCCCTCATAGCGCAGCACGATGCCGGCCAGGGGCGGCAGGGTCAGGACCAGCGAATAGTCGCGGTTCATCCAGGGCCGCGCCTCGGCCCGGAGCGGGGCCATGCCGTTGCCCAGGTTGCTGCCACCGTAGTAGGCGGAATCGGAATTGAGGACCTCCCGGTAGTCGCCCGGCAGGGGCACGCCTATACGGTAGCCATCGCGGGGCACCGGGGTCAGGTTGAGTACTACCGCCATCAGTTCATCGCCGTCACCCTTGCGGATGAAGCTCAGCACCGACTGCTGGGCGTCGTGGCAGTCGATCCACTCGAAGCCCTGCCATTCGAATTCGTAGCGGTACAGGGCCGGGCTCTCCAGGTAGAGCTTGTTGAGGTCGCGCACCAGGCGCTGCACGCCTTGGTGCAGCGGGTATTCCAGGACGTACCAGTCCAGCACGCCAGCGCTGTTCCATTCCAAGCCCTGGCCGAATTCGGTGCCCATGAACAGGAGCTTCTTGCCCGGGTGGGTGAACTGGTAGGTGTACAGGACGCGCAGGTTGGCGTGGCGCTGCCATTCATCGCCCGGCATCTTGTGAAGCATGGACTGCTTGCCGTGCACCACCTCGTCGTGAGAGAAGGGCAGCATGAAATTCTCGGTGAAGGCGTAGAGCATGCTGAAGGTGAGCATGCCCTGATGGTATTGGCGGTGGATGGGATCGTGGGCCATGTAGCGCAGGGTGTCGTTCATCCAGCCCATGTTCCACTTCAGGTCGAAGCCCAGGCCGCCCACATAGGTCGGCCGGCTGACCTGGGGCCAGGAGGTGGACTCTTCGGCGACCATGAGCACGCCGGGACATTCCTCGTGGGTCGCCATGTTCAGCTCGCGCAGGAAGTCGATGGCATCCAGGTTCTCCCGCCCGCCGTACTTGTTGGGTACCCACCCGCCCTCCTCGCGCGAGTAGTCGAGGTAGAGCATGGAGGCCACCGCATCCACCCGCAGTCCGTCCAGATGCATCTCCTGCAGCCAGTACACGGCGCTGGAAATCAGGAAGTTCTTCACCTCATTGCGGCCGTAGTTGTAGATCAGGGTGGCCCAGTCCAGGTGTTCGCCAAGACGCGGGTCACCGTGCTCGTACAGCGGCGTGCCATCGAATCGGGCCAGGCCGTGGGCATCCTTTGGGAAGTGGGCGGGCACCCAATCCAGAAGCACGCCGATGCCATTCCGGTGGCAGTGGTCGACGAAATACCGGAAGTCGTCCGGGCTGCCGTAGCGGCTGGTGGGAGCGAAATAGCCGGTGGCCTGGTAGCCCCAGGACAGGTCGAACGGGTGCTCGGTGATGGGCAAAAGCTCAATGTAGTTAAAGCCCAGGTCCTTGACGTAGTCCACCAGGCGATGGGCCAGCTCGCGGTAGTTGAGGAACTCGCCTTCCATATCCCTTTGCCACGAGCCCGGATGGATCTCGTAGACCGACATGGGCCGGTGCTGCCAGTCGGCGGTCTTCCTCGCTTTCAGCCATTTCCCGTCGTTCCACCGAAAGGGGCTGGCGCCCTCCACCACCGATGCGGTGCGGGGCCGCAGTTCCTGGCGCTGGGCGTAGGGGTCGGCCTTGAGCATGATCTCGCCGGTGTGGCGGTTGCGGATCTCGTACTTGTAGATCTGGCCGGCCGCCAAGTCTGGAATGAACAGCTCCCACACGCCGCTGCCGCCGCGGACCCGCATGGGATGGCAGCGGCCGTCCCAGCGGTTGAAGTTGCCCACCACGCTGACGCGCTCGGCATTGGGGGCCCAGACGACAAACAGGACGCCGCCGACGCCGTCCACCTGGTATTCGTGGGCGCCCAGGAAGCGATAGGCGTGGCGATGTCGCCCCTCCCCGAATAGATGCAGATCCAAGTCCCCCACCTGGGGGGCAAAAGTGTAGGGATCCCGCGCGATATGCTCCCGCTGACCTTCGTCGCGCCAAATCAGGCTGTAGTGGGGAGGGAGCCGGCTGCCGTCGTCCCCGCGCCACTCGAACAGGCCGGATTTCGGCACCCTTTCCATGGCCAGCCCGCCTTCGGCAATACGCGCCTCCTGGGCATGGGGGAGATAGGCACGCACCACCACACCGCCGTCTTCACGATGGCATCCCAGGACGGCAAACGGGTCATGATGACGGGCTTCGACGATGCGTCTCAGCTCGTCATGCGGGGGCGGGTTCTGCATGTTATTTCCTTGTGTCATGCGGGTTCAGAAGTCGTGATCCAGGATGGCCTCGGTACGTCGGCAGAGTTCCCGTCCGTAGTCCGTCCAAAGTCCCTCGCCCCAGTAGCGGTAGCAGCTGGTCTCCGAGGTGAGCAGGTAGAACAGGGCATTGCGATAGCGCTGCTGGTCGGTGGGGACGCCGGGCTTGATGACCTTGTCGTAGAACTTGGTGCTCGCCGATTCCATGGCGCTCAGGATCCGGTCGTAGCCCTGCACCCAGGACAGGTTGTTGGTCCAGCTGCCGCCGTCCATGTGGAAACGGTGGTCCTCCTTCTTGATCTCCTCGATCACCGCGGCCAGCCGGTCCGGGCCGTCGCCGGCCTTCATTCGTTCCCAGATCAGGCGCTGGAAGATCGGCTGGATGACCGGAAA
>JBJKSP010000069.1:0-8368 GCA_046703865.1 Thiobacillaceae bacterium | reverse complement strand
GACCACGCCGGCGCCCTGGTGGCCAGGCTGGATCCCGCCCTGTGCAGGCTCAAGATCGGAAGCGAGCTCTTCGTGTCGGCCGGCCCGCGTTTCGTGGAAGAACTGACCGGGGGCGGATATCCCGTGTTCCTGGACCTCAAGTTCCACGACATCCCCAATACCGTGACCCATGCCTGCAAGGCCGCCGCGCGCCTGGGCGTGTGGATGATCAACGTGCACGCCGGCGGCGGTCTGGCCATGATGCAGGCGGCGCGGGAGGCCCTGGAGGGATTTTCGCCCCGGCCCCGGCTCGTGGCCGTCACCGTGCTCACCAGCCTGTCCGACGCCGATCTGGCCCGGGTGGGCGTCCCGGCGACGGCCGAGCAGCAGGTCCTGAACCTGGCGCGCCTGGCCGACGAGGCCGGCCTGGACGGCGTGGTGTGTTCGGCCCGGGAGGCGGCGGCCTTGCGCCAGACGCTGAGTCCCGAGTTCCTCCTGGTCACGCCCGGCATCCGCCCCGCAGGCTACGCGGCCGATGATCAGCGCCGCATCGTGACGCCGGCCCAAGCCGTGGCGTCGGGCGCCGACTATCTGGTGGTCGGACGCCCCGTCACCCGTGCCGATGATCCGTTCTCCGCCCTGCAACGGATTCATGCTGAAATAACGCCTTTTCTGGGAGAACACCTATGAAAGTCACCGTCGTCGGGACCGGCTACGTCGGGTTGGTTACCGGCACCTGCCTGGCCGAGGTGGGGAACGAGGTCATGTGCCTGGACCTGGACCCGCGCAAGATCGAAATCCTCAAGTCCGGCGGCATCCCCATCTACGAGCCCGGCCTGGAGGACATGGTCAAGCGCAACGTGGCGGCGGGGCGGCTGTTCTTCACCACCGACATCGAGGAGAGCGTGCGCTTCGGCCAGATCCAGTTCATCGCCGTGGGCACGCCCCCGGACGAGGACGGCTCGGCAGACCTGCAGTACGTGGTGGCCGCCGCCCGCAACATCGCCCGGCACATGGACGAGTTCAAGCTGGTGGTGGACAAGTCCACGGTCCCCGTGGGCACCGCCGACAAGGTCAAGGCCGCAATTAAAGAAGAACTTGAAAAACGCGGCGTAACCTATGAATTTTGCGTGGCTTCTAACCCAGAGTTCCTGAAGGAAGGGGCGGCGGTGGAGGACTTCATGAAGCCCGACCGCGTCGTCATCGGCACCGAGAGCGAGCGGGCCACCCAGCTGCTCAAGCAGCTCTACGCCCCGTTCCAGCGCAACCATGAACGGCTGGTGGTCATGGACGTGCACTCCGCGGAACTGACCAAGTACGCCGCCAACGCCATGCTGGCCACCCGGATCTCGTTCATGTACGAGCTGGCCATCCTGGCCGAGAAGCTGGGGGCGGACATCGAGCACGTACGCCAGGGCATCGGCTCGGACCCGCGCATCGGCTACCACTTCCTCTATGCCGGCTGCGGCTACGGCGGCTCCTGCTTCCCCAAGGACGTGCAGGCCCTGCGCCGCACCGCCCAGGACAACGACATCCCGCTACGGGTACTGGACGCGGTGGAAGAGGCCAACGACGTGCAGAAGGAGGTCCTGCTGAAGAAGCTCGACGCCCGCTTCGGGGGTGATCTGCGCGGCAAGCACTTCGCCCTGTGGGGACTGGCCTTCAAGCCCAATACCGACGACATGCGCGAGGCGCCCAGCCGGGCCATCCTCAAGGGGTTGTGGGAACGGGGCGCCACCGTGTCCGCCTACGACCCGGCCGCCATGAACGAGTCCCGCCGCATCTACGGCGAGCGGGCCGACCTCCAACTGGTGGATAGCCCCATGGACGCCCTCAAGGGCGCGGAGGCCCTGCTCGTCGTCACCGAATGGAAGGTCTTCCGCAGCCCCAATTTCGACACCATGAAGTCCCTGCTCAGGAACCCGGTCATCATCGACGGCCGCAACCTGTACGACCCGGCCGTCATCCGTGAGGCCGGCTTCGAGTACTTCCCCATTGGGCGGCGGTGAGGCGCTAGGGGTGAGGAGTAAGGCATGAAGGCCGAGGCCCTGGGCCGGTCGCGCGTCCTGGTGGTGGGGGACGTGATGCTGGACCGCTACTGGTTCGGCGAGGTCTCCCGCATCTCCCCCGAGGCGCCGGTGCCGGTGGTGCACGTCGGACGCGCGGAGGAGCGCCTGGGTGGTGCGGCCAACGTGGCCCTCAACGCCGCCTCCCTGGGCGCCCGGGTCGCCCTGCTGTCCGTGGCCGGCCCGGACGAGGCGGGCGACGCCCTGGCCCGGCTCCTGGCCGAATCGGGCATGGAGATCTCCCTCTACCGCGATCCCGCCTACGTCACCACGGTCAAGCTGCGGGTCATCGGCCGGCAGCAGCAGCTGCTGCGCGTGGATTTCGAGACCCAGCCCGGCCACGAGGTCCTGTCTGCCCAACTGGAGGAATACCGCTCGCGCCTGGACCAATGCGGCGTGGTGCTGCTGTCCGACTACGGCAAGGGCGGGCTGGCCCACATCGAGGCCATGATCGAACTTGCTCGGGAGGCCGGCAAGCCGGTCCTGGTGGACCCTAAGGGCGACGACTGGACCTTGTACCGGGGCGCCAGCGTCATCACCCCCAACCGGGGCGAGTTCCGCCTGGTGGCGGGCAGCTGGAAGACGGAGGAACAGCTCCGGGACAAGGCCGAGGAGGTGCGGCGGCGCTTCGACCTCCAGGCACTGCTCCTGACCCGCAGCGAGGACGGCATGACGCTATTCGACGCCGACGGGGCCCACCACGAACCGGCTTGGGTGCGGGAGGTCTACGACGTCACCGGCGCCGGCGACACGGTCATCGCCGCCCTGGCGGTGAGCCTGGCCTCCGGCCTGTCCATGCTGGAGGCGACCCGGCTGGCCAACCGCGCCGCCGGCGTGGTGGTGGGCAAGTTCGGCACCGCCGTGGCCACGCCCGAAGAGCTATTCGAAGAGTAATCGGCCATGTACAAGACCATCGAGGACTTCGTCGGCAACACCCCCCTGGTGCGCCTGAAGCGGATGCCTGGGGAGACCTCCAACACGGTCCTGGTCAAGCTGGAGGGCAACAACCCGGCGGGCTCCGTGAAGGACCGGCCGGCCCTGTCCATGATCGCCAAGGCCCAGGCCCGGGGCACGATCAAGCCCGGCGACACCCTGATCGAGGCCACCAGCGGCAACACCGGCATCGCCCTGGCCATGGCCGCCGCCATGGGCGGCTACCGCATGATCCTGATCATGCCCGAGCACCTGTCCGTGGAGCGGCGCCAGACCATGCGCGCCTTCGGCGCCGAGCTCCTGCTCACCCCCAAGGCCGGCGGCATGGAGGCCGCCCGGGACCTGGCGGACAAGCTGGTGGCCGAGGGGCGGGGCATCATGCTGGACCAGTTCTCCAACCCGGACAATCCCGCCGCCCACTACGAGGCCACGGGCCCCGAGATCTGGCGCGACACGGAAGGGCGCATTACCCACTTCGTCTCCAGCATGGGCACCACCGGCACCATCATGGGCTGCTCCCAGTACCTCAAGGAACAGAACCCCGACGTCCAGATCGTCGGCGTGCAGCCGGAGGAGGGCGCCCAGATCCCCGGCATTCGCAAGTGGCCGCCGGAATACCTGCCCAAGATCTGCGACTTCTCCCGCATCGACCGCATGATCTACGTGGGCCAGGCCGACGCGGAGGAGACCACCCGCAGACTCGCCCGGGAGGAGGGCATCTTCGCCGGCATCTCCTCCGGCGGGGCTTTATGGGCGGCGCTTCAGCTATCCAAAGAGGTGCAGAACGCGGTCATCGTCTCCATCGTCTGCGATCGGGGGGACAGGTATCTGTCCACGGGGGTGTTTCCGGCGTAGGAAGGGGAAGGGCTTTCCGGCAGGAAGATCACCGCTTCCCGCCAGTTCCGCATGTCAGGCCGATCGGCCCCGGACCCGAGGTTTCGCCTGCTGTAACCGCGAGCAAATGGAAGGTTCTCCGTAGGCAAACGCCTTCGGAGTACGCTTGCCACGGCGCGTCCTGGAGAAGGCTCACGGAATATGCATTCGATCGAGGTGGTGTTGGCGATGCTGCTGGCGGTGGCGGCGAGTGGTTATCTGGTGAGGACTCTAGCCTTTTCCATTCCGCTGCCGCTGGCACAAATCGCGCTTGGCGCGGTGGTTGCAGCGGTGTCCACGCACGGTGTGGTGCTGGACCCGGAGATATTCTTCCTGCTGTTCCTGCCGCCGCTGTTGTTTCTCGACGGCTGGCGAATTCCCAAGACCGGGCTGTTTCGCGACAAGGCGATCATCATCGAGCTGGCCTTCGGCCTCGTGGTGTTCACCGTGATCGGTGCCGGCTTCCTGGTCCACTGGATGATCCCCGCCATGCCACTGGCCGTTGCCTTTGCGCTTGCGGCCGTCGTATCGCCCACCGATCCGGTGGCGGTGTCCTCAATAGCCGCCCGGGTTCCCATCCCCAAGCGCCTGATGCACATTCTCGAGGGCGAATCGCTGCTCAACGACGCCTCCGGGCTCGTGTGCTTCCGTTTTGCGGTGGCGGCGGCCATGACCGGCAGCTTTTCCCTGGGGTCGGCGTCGCTCACCTTCTTCTGGGTGACGCTGGCCGGATTGGCTGTCGGCATCAGTGTCACCCTGGGCGTAAGTCTTGCGCAAAGCTGGCTGTCACGGCATTTCGGCGAAGAAAGCGGCTCCCCGATCCTCGTCAATCTCCTGACACCCTTCGCGGCCTATCTGGTTGCAGAGCGTATCGAAGCGTCAAGCATCCTCGCGGCGGTCGCGGCCGGCATCACCATGAGCTATGTCGAGCTCACCGGCCGTGCGCTGGCCACGACCCGGGTGCAGCGTGCGGCGGTGTGGGAGACGGTGCAGTACGCGCTCAACGGCATCGTATTCGTCCTGCTCGGTGAACAACTGCCGGGCATCCTGCGCCGTGCGGCGGCCACGGTGGAAGAAACCGGCCATCTCTCGGCGTGGTGGCTGCTTGGCTATGCCCTGGCAATCGGCGCCATATTGACGCTGTTGCGATTCTGCTGGGTATGGGCGGCCTGGCATCTCAGCCTGTTCCGGGCCCGCCGGCGTGGAGAGCCGCTACAGAAGCCCGGCTGGCGCATCGTTGCGGTGACTTCGCTGGCCGGCGTGCGCGGGGCCGTGACCCTGGCCGGCGTGCTCACACTGCCGCTGCTGCTACCCGACGGTTCGGTCTTCCCGGCCCGCGACGTGGTTATCTTTCTTGCCGCGGCGGTCATCCTGTTCTCGCTTCTGCTCGCCACGATAGGCCTGCCCCGTCTGCTCAAGGGATTGGCACTGCCGGATGAACCGGCTGAACGCCTAGAGGAAGACCTTGCCCGGAACGAGGCTGCCGCCGCGGCCATCGCAGCGATCGAAACGGCGCGCCATGATCTGGCTGCCAAGAGTGCGGCCGATGCCGACCTCTACACCAACGCCGCCGTGCGTGTGATCGCGAACTACAAGCACCGCATCGACGGCAAGGCTGCGGCCGGCACCGTCGACGCCGAGCGCCTGCGCCAGGCCGACCGAGCGGAAGTGGCGCTGCGCCTGGCGGCCCTGCAGGCCGAGCGCGAGGCGATTTTCAAGCTGGCGCGTGAGTCCGTCCTCTCGGATGAGATTTCGCGCAAGCTGGTCAGGCAGATCGATCTGATGGAGGCCCGGTATCGGTGATGCGATACCCAAATAATCCTAAAAACCTCAGTTGGACGCGTCTGATGGTGCGTTTGGGCAGGTGTCTGGCGCGAAGCGACGACGCAGCAGGGCCGTCCCCTGCAAGCAGGAGCGACAAAGCCAGACGCCCGACCGGGCGTGCCAGCGGGTGCGTAGCGGCTCACCCAATAGGTGACGGCTATCAAAGCCTGCACGCTCAACATTGATGCGCGTTTTCATGGATCGAGAAGCGGTCAACTGAGGTTTTTAGGATAATGGTCGGTTTTTGCATTTGTTTTGCCCTGTCTGATTACCGCTGCCGCCAGGGCGGGTAGACGCGGCAACAGAAATAGCGGATCTGATCCCATTTGTCCTTCTTTGGGCGGCGCTTGAGCTATCCAGGGAAGTGGAGAACGCGGTCATCGTCTCCATCGTCTGCGACCGGGGGGGCCGGTATCTGTCCACCGGGGTGTTTCCGGCCTGATCCGGCACAGCATGTAGGTTGGGCTGATCGAAGAGGAGCCCAACGTCAGCGATGTGCCGACAGCTTGGAATGCCTACCCGTGGCCGGGCGAGGGAGGAGAGCGATCAGGCTCGGGCGTCATATCCGGACATCCCGTTGCCGGTGCGGGGTACTGGCCCGGCTCGATGGGCGGCATGACGTTGTCCATGCGCAGCACGTAGCCGATCGTCACGTAACCGTCGTCATTGAAGATGCTCCGGTAGAGGACGACGGGCCGCCTGCCGGGGGCGCCGATGCCAAACCAGTTTTCGCTCGACTTGAGATAGCGTTTCCCGCAGCGAATCGCCCTGATGCGGTAGCCCTTGGCACGCAGGCCGTCGAAGACCTGGCCAAGCCGGACGTGGGTGAGATTCCGAAGGTAAAAGCGGGTTGCCGCCCGGGCATTTCCGGTGACGGTGATTTCCCCATTGGTGGTCGGCGTCTTGAGAGCGCCAAAGAGCGAGTAGGGATTGGTGTCCGTGCCGCCGGGAGGATAGGACAAGGTTTGCCTTTTGGGCGGGGGGTACCACCTGATCGACGGCAGCTTCTCGATCTCCTGCCAGCTCAGCGATGCCGACGCGGAAGCCGACCGCAACAGCGTGTCGATCAGCGACACCGCGGCCTGGCTGCCTGTGCGAAAACCGCTTGATTGCCCACCGCCACTGGTGCAATCGTCGGTATAGAGTACTGCGTCGCGTTCTGACATGGTCGGCAGGCTGTTCTGATAGAGAGCGTAGCCCGTCCCCCCCGTTTTGAGGGGCCCGGCGTAGAGATAGGCGGGGCGTTTGCCCTTCAGCCTGACCTGATACCAGCGGCGCTTGTCGGGATATCGCCCATCGATCGGGCAGCGTGCCGCCGCGACCCTGAAACCGGCTTCACGAAGGCCGGCGGGTACGTCGTCGGGGTCGCCCCCGGGGGTCGGATCGAGCATCCGGATGTTGAAGACCATGGTGCGTGCGCCGTTTGCGGCGAGCTGCACCTGTTGGCCATCCAGCACCGCATGCCCGGGCATGGAGAACATGTCGCCCTCGGGTGTGGCCCGTTGCAGCATGATCGGCCCCTCGCCCCATCGGAGCGAGTCGGCGCGCACCGCGCGCACCGTATTCCAATCGGAAGCCGAATATTCGGCCTTGGCCGGCAAAAGGAATCGGGACAAAAGCCGCGCGACCGCGGCGACATGGCACGCATCGGCCGTTGAGGGAATTTTGGCGGTGCATGAGGCCTGGGCCCCGCCCGATGCCATGACGAGAGCCAGAGTTCCTGCGGCCGCGAAGATACAGAGGCGTTTTCTCAACCCTATCCGCTCTACAGGTCAGCCAGATCGGCCGTCCGCATCGAGGTCCCGAATGAGCTTGTGCAAGTCGATGGACCGGAGCGCGCCGACCGCGGCCTCCCAGCGGCCCTCTTCGCAGAGGCCCCGAATCCCGGCTTCCTCGCAGGCTGTCACGACAGCCTGCACACAGGCCGCACGCACGGCTTCGGCAAGTCGATTGGCATCCATTTGAATATCGCCTGCAGGTTGGAAAACCTAAGCGCGTTGCGCCAAATCTGATCCGGCCACGGTCCAAAGAAACATTGGGGCGGTGAGGCCGCTCAGAACCCGCCGATGTAGGCGTAGCCCTGGTTCTGGAGCTGGACGAGGCGGGTATAGCCGTCGTGCACGATGGTGACGCCGGGCATGATGTCCTCGGCCTTCCAGCCATGGCCTTTCATGGCGCTGTGGCAGATCTCCACGCTGGCCCCCAGGTCCAGCAGATCCTGGACGATATGGTCGTTGGGGTTGTTGATGAAGGGGTCGAAGTTCGTCGACTGATAGACGGAGTCCTTCAGCAGCATGGCCGCGGCCTCGCCGTGCAGCACCAGATGGACATGTACCTGCTTCGGCTTCACACCCTGCTTCCTGAAGGCCTCGTACAGCCCGCGGGCGTAGTACAGGCCCTTCGAGACGCCCGCCTCGGTGGCGTTGCTGTGGATGTCATAGACGACGCGATAATTGCGGTTCTTGTCCACCATGACCATGGGACGCCGGTCCGGCTGGGCTGCGGGTTCCGCAGCGGTGGCCGCCGGCGGGGCGGCGGACAGGATCAGGGTGGCGGTCAGCAACATCAGCAGCGTGCTCGTCATCGTGCGCATTTCCAGTCTCCTTTCGTCGATTAACCATTACCGCCAAAGCAGGAAGACGCAGCGGCGGTCGTCGATGTCCGGCAGGGCCCCGCCCCACGCCTGCAGGCGG
>JBJKSP010000068.1:0-4019 GCA_046703865.1 Thiobacillaceae bacterium | reverse complement strand
AGCGGGGATCGCGGTCATAGCCCTTGCCGGTGTCGGGTTCGATGACGTCGCAGGTCAGGAGCAGGGTTGCCTCGTCCATGAAGGGGTCCATCCGCGCACTGTCCGGGTCGGGCATGAGGAGCTTGTCGGAGGCCTCGATACCCTTCCAGCCGGCGATGGAGGAACCGTCGAAGGCGTGGCCGTCGGTAAACTTGTCCTCTCCGAATGCCTTGACGGGCACAGAGACGTGTTGTTCCTTGCCGCGGGTATCGGTGAAGCGGAAATCAATGAACTTGACATCGTTGTCCGCTATGGTCTTCATTACATCGGCTACCGCCATGTTCGGCTCCTCAAAAACTGGTTGCACAAAGGTTCAAGGTTAAAGCGGCCACTCATCTAGCAGAATGCATGCCAGGCTCGGGCCAGGGCGGTGGCATTGTGCCACAAGGCCTGGACGGCTTATTTGTAATTTTGTTGCACCAACATAGTGCAATGCGCACGTCGATGGGGCAACTATCGGCGGTCCGTCCGGCCGTACAATCCTTCATTCTCGTCAGCGTGCCACCATGACCGACCGTTACGCCGTTATCGGCAACCCCATCGCCCATTCCAAGTCGCCGCGCATCCATGCCGAGTTTGCCCGCCAGACCGGCCAGGACCTGACCTACGAGGCCATCGAGTCGCCGTTGGACGGTTTTCGTGAATCGGTGCTGGCCTTCAGGGATGGCGGCGGGCGCGGGGCCAATGTCACGGTGCCGTTCAAGGAAGAGGCCTTTGCCATGGCCACGATGCATACCCCCCGAGCCAAGGCGGCCGGGGCGGTGAACACCCTCAGCTTCGAAGGTGGCGTAATCCACGGAGACAACACCGACGGCGTGGGATTGGTTAACGATCTAACGCGCAATCTTGGGCTGGCGCTGGCCGGTCAGCGCGTCCTGCTGATGGGGGCAGGGGGTGCCGCGCGAGGGGTGATCCTGCCCCTGCTGCTGGAGCAGCCCGAATGTCTTACCGTGGTCAATCGCACGCCAGAAAAAGCGGTCCTGTTGCGCGAGCATGTTTTCTCCTTGCCCGAGGATGTTTTCTCCGTTGCAGATTTCGAAGGATTAGGTAAGAAGAAGACCTCTCTTGAAGTCCGTAGCTATCAGGACCTGGTCGGACCACGCTATGACCTGGTCATCAACGCCACCTCCGCCAGCCTGGCCGGTGAATTACCACCCTTGCCGGACGATCTGTTTGCCGACAGCGCCCTCGCTTACGACATGATGTACGGCCGTGACACGCCCTTCCTGGCCTTCGCCCGGCGGCAGGGCGCTCGCACCGCCGACGGCCTGGGCATGCTGGTGGAGCAGGCCGCGGAATCCTTCCGGCTCTGGCGCGGCGTGCGGCCCGCCACCCGGCGCGTCATCGATCTGCTGCGCCAGGGCTGATACGCGGACCATTCCGATGTTGAAGCTGCTGTTCAAGGTGGGTCTTGTTGTCCTGGTTGCGGTGCTGGCGCTCCAGCTCTGGTTCTTTCTGAACGTCCTGTGGTGGAACTATTTCAATCCCTCCACCACCGCCTTCATGGAAGAGGGCCTGGCGCGGCTTCAGGCGAAGAATCCCAATGCGGAACTGCGCTTCAGGTGGGCCGCCTACCGCCACATCTCCCTGAACCTGAAGCGGGCGGTGGTGGCCGCGGAAGACAGCCGCTTCCTGTCCCATGACGGCTTCGATGTGGAGGGCATGGAATACGCCCTGAGGAAAGACCTGAGAAGAGGCAGGATCGTCGCGGGCGGCTCCACCATCAGCCAGCAGTTGGCCAAGAACCTGTTCCTGTCCGCCTCTCGCAACCCCTTGCGCAAGCTGCAGGAGGCGGCCATCACGGTGATGATCGAAAACGTCTGGACCAAGCGTCGGATCCTGGAGGTCTACCTGAACGTCATCGAGTGGGGCAACGGCATCTATGGAGCTACGGCGGCATCGCACCACTATTTCCGGACCTCTGCCGCCGCGCTGGACCCCTCCCAGGCTGCCCTGCTCGCCGCCATGATCCCCGACCCCCGTTATTACGAGACCCACCGCTCGTCCCGGAGGCTGCTCAGGCGCCAGGCCATCATCGAGCAGCGCATGTGGAGGGTGCCCGTTCCCCGTTGAGGCGGTAAGCCCCTTTTCCGGCTGGGTACGGTGCCTTGCGTCCATTGCATTCCCGCGGCAACGCACGGCTGTAATTAATCTCTATTTGCCCTAGCCTTCCGGTCCGACCGTGCAAGTACAATCGCAGCCTGCCGGACCAGGGATAGTCATGACCGACCGATTCGAAGACCGCGCCCAGGAGCACGTGGAGGACAGCCTCAGGCAGGTGATGGACCTCATCGCCCGCCAAAGGCTGGTGGAGTCCCTCGTCCATCGCCAGGACATGCCGCGCCATGAGCTCGTGGAGACCCTGGTCCACAAGCAGAACCTGGCAGAGCTGCAGAAGAAGCTCGATTTCCTGCATCCCGCAGACGTGGCCTACATCCTGGAGGCCCTGCCCCTGGAGGACCGCCTGCTGGTGTGGGACCTGGTCAAGGCGGAACGGGACGGCGAGATCCTGCTGGAGGTGTCCGATGCGGTGCGGGAGTCCCTCATCGCGGCCATGGACAACCGGGAACTGCTGGCGGCGGCGGGCAGCCTGGACACCGACGAGATCGCGGACCTGGCACCGGACCTGCCCAAGGACGTGGTGCATGAACTTCTCAAGTCCCTGGACGAGGCCAAGCGCGCCCAGGTGGTGTCCTCCCTGGGCTACGATGAGGATTCCGTCGGCGCCCTGATGGACTACGACTTCGTCACCATCCGGGCCGACGTGACCATTGAGGTGGCCCTGCGTTACCTGCGCATCCTGGGCGATCTGCCGGACCAGACCGACAAGCTGTTCGTAGTGGAGCGGGACCGCACCATGGTCGGCGTGCTGCCCATCAAGCGCCTACTGGTCCACGATCCGGAGGCCCACCTGGCCGCCATCATGTCCGACGAGCCGGTGACCTTCCACCCTTCCGACAACGCCTCGGACGCGGCCCAGGCGTTCGAGCGCTACGACCTGGTCACGGCCCCGGTGGTGGAGGCGAACAACCGTCTGGTGGGGCGCCTGACGGTGGACGTGGTGATGGACTACATCCGGGAGGAATCCGAGTCCGACCTGCTGCAGCTGGCGGGCCTGCGGGAAGAGGAGGACCTGTTCACCACGGTCTGGAAGGCGGCCAAGAACCGGTGGCCTTGGCTGGCCATCAATCTATGTACCGCAATCCTGTCCTCGCGCGTGGTTGGGCTGTTCGAGGGATCGATCGTCAAGCTGGCGGCCCTGGCCACGCTGATGCCCATCGTCGCCGGCATGGGCGGCAACTCCGGCAACCAGACCTCCACCCTGGTGGTACGTGGCCTGGCGTTGGGGCTGATCAACAAGGACAACGCCAAACGGCTGCTGGCCAAGGAGATCGCCATCTCGCTGTTGAACGGCTCGATGTGGGGCGGGGTCATGGGCTTCGCTACCTACCTTTTGTACCAGAACATACCGCTCAGCCTGGTCATGGCCGCGGCCATGCTGCTCAACCAGGTGGTGGCGGCCCTGGCCGGCTATTTCGCGCCTTCCATCATCGATCGCCTGGGCCGCGATCCTGCGTTCGGCAGCGCCGTGCTGCTGACCTTCATCACCGATTCGATGGGTTTTTTCATCTTCCTCGGCCTGGCCACGGTGTTCCTGTTCTAAGCCGCGGCGCGCACGCCGGATCAATAAAATTCCGCCTGCACCTTCTGTGAGGCCTTGGGCCGGTTCTTCATGGCGAGCTTCCAGAAATAGCCCAGCAGGTTGTCCCCGTAGGAGATGGCCTTGCGCGGCAGCGCCAGCGGGTCCATGCCGGGCACGGCAGCGGCGCGCACGCAGGTTACGGCGCTGCGGTAGCCCGCCGCGCGTGCGGTCTCCACCACTTCCGGGTTGTGGCTGCCGTAGGGATAGCAGAAATGCCCCACCGCCTCACCCAGGAGGTCCTCCAGCCGGGCCTTGCTGTCGGTGATCTCTTCGCGCA
>JBJKSP010000067.1:0-2600 GCA_046703865.1 Thiobacillaceae bacterium | reverse complement strand
GTCATGACCTTGGGGGTGGGCAGCTTGGCCAGGGCCTCGTCCAAGGCTTGCTGAAGTCCATCGGCCAGGGCGGCCCCGGCCACCATGGTATCGAAAAACAGCGTCTCGGACTTGCCGTCTTGGGAGCGCCTCAGTTGGGGCAGTACCGCGGCGTCCAAGCCCAGCGCAGCGAGCTTCTTGAGCAGGGCGGGAGTGGCCTCGCCGTCGGCGCTGAGCCCGGCGCTCACCGGCATCAGCTTGCGGGACACTGCGCTGTCGGCAGCCTGGGTGGAGATGGCACTGAAGTGGGCCGCCAAGCGACGCGGCGTGGCGTAGGGGGTGACGTAGCTATTGTGCGTGGCAAGGCCCTGTGCCTTAAGGGTATCGAACAGGCCATCGGCGAAGGCCTTACCCAGCTTCTTCAGGGCCTTGGGCGGCAGTTCTTCGACGAACAGCTCTACGAGGAGGTTACGGATAGCGATAGTCATGCCGTCTTCTCCGCAAGCCTGGCAAGCACCTCCTCGGCCCATGCCCGTGGTGCCATGGGGAAGCCTAGCCGCGCCCTCGACTCCAGGTAGCTCTGGGCCACGCTGCGGGCCAGGTTGCGGATGCGGCCGATGTAGGCGGCGCGCTCGGTCACGGAGATGGCGCCCCGGGCGTCCAGCAGGTTGAAGGTGTGGGCAGCCTTCAGGACCTGCTCGTAGGCGGGCAGGGCCAGCCGGGTCTCCATCAGGTATCTGGCCTGCTTCTCATGGGCGTTGAAGGCGGCGAGCAGGAACTCCACGTCGCTGTGCTCGAAGTTGTAGGCGGACTGCTCCACCTCGTTCTGGTGGAACACGTCGCCGTAGGTCACGCCCGGCGCGTATTCCAGCTCGAACACGTTGTCCACGCCCTGCAGATACATGGCCAGGCGCTCCAGGCCGTAGGTGATCTCGCCAGTGATGGGCTTGCAGTTGATGCCGCCCACCTGCTGGAAATAGGTGAACTGGGTCACCTCCATGCCGTTGAGCCACACCTCCCAGCCCAGGCCCCAGGCGCCCAGGGTGGGGTTCTCCCAGTCGTCCTCCACGAAGCGGATGTCGTTTTGCCTCAGGTCGAAGCCCAGCGCTTCGAGTGAGCCCAGATAGAGGTCCAGGATGTCCTCAGGCGCGGGCTTCAGCACCACCTGCAACTGGTAGTAGTGCTGCAGCCGGTTGGGGTTCTCACCGTAGCGGCCGTCCTTGGGCCGGCGCGAGGGCTGGACGTAGGCGGCCTTCCAGGGCTCGGGCCCCCGGGAGCGCAGGAAGGTGGCCGTATGGCTGGTGCCGGCACCCACCTCCACGTCGTAGGGCTGGAGGATGACGCAGCCTTTTTCCCCCCAGAAGCGCTGGAGGCTCATGATGATGTCCTGAAAGGCGGGCATGGTCTTGATGGTTCAGGCAAGGACCGCGAATTGTAACCGCTGGGTCCGGTGCGGGCCATGCGAGGCCCGGACTGTTGAGCGCTCGACAGCCGTCACGGGGTTTCCGACAGCTCCGGGGCAGACATTAGGGAGTGGGCCCCGTATCACCAATGCCGGCGCGCGATCCGGGAACCCGGTCTGTGGCATGGAGTTTGCACGCCATGGGCATCAAAGGGGGCCACATCATGACACTGACGCTCACATCCAACCTGACCATCCGCTTCCGCCGGGCCGCCGACCGCGTCTGGCGCGTGTTCAACACCCACAGCCGCCGGTTTTCCATCCACTGTCTGACCTGCTACTGGCTGGAGATCCTGGTGTTCAAATACCGCGCCGACTGAAGTGGTCCGAGCGGACGGTAGCCCATATCATGGGCCTGGCACCGCAAGCGGCCTGCCGCCGTTATCGGCCGGCGCGGGACGGGGCAATATCAGCGCCGCGATCAAGCCCCCGCCGGGCCGGTCATTCAGCTCGATGCGCCAGCCATAGGCATCGGCCAGCTGCCTGGCGATGGCCAGTCCCAGACCGCTGCCGCCGCTGTCCCGGCTGCGGGAGGATTCCAGACGGTAGAAGGGCCTGAACACGGCCTCCCGCGCCGCTTCGGGAATGCCCGGGCCGCGGTCCAGCACGCGGATGCGCACCGTATCCTTTTCACACTGCAGGTCCATTTCCACCGGCTGGTCCCCGCCGTAGCGCAGGGCGTTTTCCAGCATGTTGCCCACGATGCGGCGCAGGGCCGCTTCGCCCACCGGCCAGGGGCAGAGAGGCGGCGTCGTCCAGTGCAGGTGTTCCGGTCGGCTGATGCGGGACGCGATCTCGTCCAGCAGCTCCGCCAGGTCCAGCTCACGTATGTCTTCCGCCCTGAGGGAACGGGCGAAAGACAACATGTCCCCCACCAGGCGGTTCATCTCCTCCAGGTCCCGTTCCAGGCGGGCGACCAGTTTCCCGTCACTGCCTTCCAGCATGGCCAGGGCAAGGCGCATGCGGGTGAGCGGTGTCTTGAGGTCGTGGGAGATGCCGGCCAGCAGGGTGGTACGGTTTTCGAGCAGGGCCTGCACCTCGCCGGCCATGCGGTTGAAGGTACCGGTGAGCAGCCGGATCTCCTCGGCCCCGGTCTCCGGAAGCTTTTTCGGCAGCCGGCCCTGGCCGACGGCATGGGCCGTCCTGCCCAGCGCGCGCA
>JBJKSP010000066.1:0-10735 GCA_046703865.1 Thiobacillaceae bacterium | reverse complement strand
CCGTCGATCCCTTCGATCGCCTTGGCCAGCTGATCGGGATGCGCGATGGTGCGGCGGATACCGGGATCATCCCGGTATTTCGGCGGCTGCACCTGGGCGTAGCCGTCGAAGACGCCGAGGGTGTTGTCCTTCATGGTCGCGTAGCTGCCCGCCTGCAGGGCGAGCAGGAACACTGTGACCGCACCGGCCAGCATGATGACCGCCAGGGTCAGCAGGGTGCGCCGCGGCCGGCGCCACAGATTGCGCCAGGCCAGCGCGATCATTGTCCGCTCCGGGGTGGCGCACGCCAGGGACGCGGATTGCGCAGATTTGACAGGGTGAACAGATAGGCCGGTAGCTTGAGATCGAAACGCCCCCGGGTGGTGGTGATCTCGGTCCAGTGGCCGGGCTTGTCGAGCACGGCCATGCGCATCTCCACCGGATAGGCCCGGCCGCCCAGCGGCGCGATCTTAAGTGTCTCGAGCCGGCGCACCGGCTTCATGGCCTGATCGAACCAGGTCTCGGAAAGCAGCACGTGGTCGTCGCGGATACGCACCACGATCTTGCCCCACACCACCGGCGCCGAAGGGTGTGGGGTGCACACCACGGTGTAGACCTTGTGCCCGCCGCTTTCGCCGGTGGCATCGAGCTCGTGCGTGTAATCGGTGACGATCTGGTCGGTCTTGGCCAGATCGTTATAGGAAAAATCCGACCCCGCCCAGCCCTGGGCCATCATGGAAAACGGCAGCTTGATCACCTGGCCGAGCTTGGGGTTGTAAAGCCACAGCGCGGGGCCGCGCTTGAGCGTGGCGTTGCCCGCATCGCCCGCCGGCGCGGTGAAGCGTACCAGGGAATCGGCCTTGCCCAGGGTCCAGCCGACCAGCGCGGAGCGGCGTTGCCAGTCCGGCCGGTGGATGCGCATGGTCAGCTCGGTGTAGGAACTGTCGCCGCGCCATTGGTGCAGCGCGGCCTTGATCAGCGCCGTCGCGTCGGGCGCGGCCCAAGCCTGAACTGCGGCCAGCAACAGCGCGATACACATCAGAAACGTCGGTCGGAAGCGGCGGTATGCGCTCATGTCTTGTCTCCCAGGTGGTTTGCCTGCATGCCACGCAGCAGCGGGTCGAAAAAGCCGCGCAGCAGCGGCAAAGGGTCGAGCGCGGGGTCGAACCAGCATTGCAGCAGCAGGCCATCCATGGCACCGGTGAGCACCGCACCCAGGGCGTCGGCGTCCAGGTCCGCGCGCAGTTCGCCGCGTTTCTGGCCGGTGCGGATGATCTCGGCGATCACCGCCCGGTACTGGGCGTACATCTCCCGCAAGGCAGTGGCGAACCGTTCGCGGGAATCCGTACTACCGCCTGCCGCCCAGACCTCCAGCGTGAGCGGGAACCACTCCCGGTTTTCGGCCATGAACTCGGCGGCAGACTCCGCCAGGGCGTACAGGCGTTCAGGCGCGGGGGCTTCCTCCCGGCTGGCCGCCGAATCGCGCGCCAGCATCTGGCTCGTCAGCCACTCGAAAACCGCGTAAAACAGCGCCTCCTTGTCCTCGAAATACAGGTACAGGGTACCCTTGGCCGTGCCGGCCGCCTGGGCGATCTCGTCCATGGTCGCGTTGCGGTAGCCGCGCGTGGCGAACACCTGCGCCGCCGCTGCCACGAGGCGTTCTCTTTTCAGCACCTTACCCGTATCAGAAATCCTGGGGCCCATTCCTGCATAACAATGACTGACTGGTCAGTCATATCCTGCTTTAGGAATTGGTGACGAGTCAAGGGGCCTTTGCTCACGCCATAAGCCCTCACCAGCCGCGGACAGTCGGATCTGGAGAAATGGCCTCGACGAGAAGACGAGGACGCTGGAAAGGGAAAGCCCAGACCGAGGCCGGAAGCCGGGTCCGGGCGAGGCCCAAGGGGAAGGGGCTAGGGGGTGTGCAGCGGCAGCCTGACCGTCACCTTCAGACCGCGCCCGGATGCCTCCGTGGCATCCAGCCGGATCCGGCCTCCGTGCAATTCCACCACGCCCTTGACGATGGCCAGTCCCAGCCCGCTGCCAGGAACCTCCGAACCGGCCAGCCGGTAGAAGCGGTCGAAGACGCGGTCCCTCTCCGCGGGCGCGATGCCGGGACCGTTATCGCTCACCATCAGCACCGCCTGGTCGGCCGTCTGACGCAGTTCCACGTCCACCCGGGCGCCCCGGGGGATGTAACGCAGGGCGTTGTCCACCAGGTTCCCGATCATGACGCGCAGGCTGTCCGCATGGCCCAGCATTGTCACTGGCTGACACTCTCCCACCCCCAGATCGATTTCGCGCGCCTCCGCCTGGGCGGAGAATTCCCCCACCACCCGCTTGGCCAACTCGTCCAGCCGCACGTCCGCGAAGGCCACCTGCTGCGCCTCCGGGGCCAGCCGTGCCATGCGCAGGAGCTGCTCCACCATGTGCGCCGCACGGTCCACCCCGTCCAGCAATTGCCTGAGCGCCGCGTCACGCTCTGCCGAATCCTGCGCCTGGCGCGCGATCTGGGCCTGGAGCTTGACCGCCGTCAGGGGTGAGCGCAACTCGTGGGCCGCATCGGCGACGAATCGGCGCTGGGCCGTCAATGCGGCGTCGAGCCGGGCCAGGAGGTCATTCAAGCCGGACACCAGCGGCGCCACCTCCTCGGGCAGACCCCGGGTCTCCAGGGCGTGCAGGCTGGGGGCACCGCGCTGCCCGATCTCCTTGCGCACCCGCTCCAAGGGCCCCAGCGCCCGACCCACGGCCACCCAGATGAAACTGCCCAGCAAACCCACCAGCACGGTCAGGGGCAGCACCAGCCAGGGGATGATGCGGGCGAACATGCGATTGCGGCTGGCCGTGGTATTGGCCACCTGGATGGTGACGCCGGCCTGACGGAGGGTATAGACGCGCCATTCGTCCTTCCCCAGTACCACGACGTGGAGACCGTCCGCCTGGGGCGGGAGGTTGATATCCTCCTGGGAGGAATAGGCCAGGGTCCCGTCCGTATCCCAGATCTGGCTCAGGAACTGGCCTTTGTCTTCATCCGCCGGCGCGTCGGTGTCGCTGGCCGTGTCCACGCCGTGGCGTAGGACTGAGTAGGCAATCTGTTCCAGGCCGTAGTCGCGGACGCGGTTGAAGGCATCCCAGGCCAGGGTGTAGGTGATCAGGCTGAACAGCAGCCCGGTCAGGATCAGGGCACCGATCTGACCGAGGAGGAGCTGGCGCCGGATGGAAGTCACGGACTCGTGGCGATTCAGGAAGGAGGCATGATCTTATAGCCAACGCCCCGCACGTTTCGGATCCAGCCAGCACCCAGCTTGCGGCGCAGGTTATGCAGGTGCACCTCGATGGCGTTGCTGGCCACTTCCTCCTCCCAGCCGTAGAGGCGCTCCTCCAGGTCCTCCTTGGACAACACCGCACCCGGGCTCTCCAGAAGGGCCTCCAGCAGGGCGAATTCCCGAGGCGAGAGCGAGACCGCCGCGCCGTCTAGGTTCACTTCGTGACCGACGGGGTTCAGGACCAGGCCACCCAGCCGCATCTCCGGCTGGGACCTGCCCGCGTGGCGCCGGATGAGCGCTCGCACCCGGGCCACCAGTTCTTCCAGATCGAAGGGTTTGATCAGGTAATCATCCGCCCCCAGGTTGAGACCCGCCACCCGATCCGAGACGGCATCCCGGGCGGTCACGATCAGCACGGGGATCGGGTTGTTCAGGTGTCGCAGCTTTTTTAGCAGGGCCAGGCCGTCTTGGCGTGGCAGTCCCAGGTCCAGCAACAGCATGGCGTAGTTTCCGGTGCGCAGGGCAGTCTCGGCGGCAAGTCCGTCCCGCGCCCAGTCCACGGCAAAACCGGCAAGCCTGAGCCCTTGCTCCACCCCCGCACCGATCATCGGATCGTCTTCGGCCAGCAGCAGTTTCATGATGCTATGTAAAGTTATCTCCGTATCTAAGTCCAGGCCCGGTCTGGGGCACGTCCCCGGGGCGAGTTCTCCGGAACAGGCATCGGAATCACCGGCACAGCTCCGACCAACAAAAAGAAAGCGGGGTTCTCACCCCGCTTTCAGCCGTCTTGGAAAACCTGCGGCTTATTTGGCGGGTGCCATTGCGCCTTCGTCTTTCTTCATTTCCTCTTTTTTCATCGCCTTCTTTTCTTTCTTCGCCACTTTGACGTGGTGCTTCACCGCATGGTGCTTCACCGCATGGTGCTTCACCGTATGGTGCTTCACCACATGGTGCTTCACGACATGCTTCTTGGCAGGCTTGGCAGCCTCGGCCTTGGCCGGCTCTATGGGCTTGGCCATGTCGTCGGCAGCATAGGCGGCGCCCATGGTCAGGATGGAGGCGGCGGTCAACAGGGCGGCCAGGGTATTGCGATTCATCGTGATCTCCTAAGTAATGAAAGTGCTCGATCCAACTGCCTTACGTTGAAAGCGTTTGGCGGGAGGCATTGTTCCGCGTTGAGACTTATAAAATGCTTAAGATTCCGATGGCATCACCGACCCCGGCTTTACCGCGTCATGTCGGCCACGGATCGGATAGATCCGGAAACGGACCGGTCAGGAGCAGAGGCGTGCCATCCCCCGATCGGCTCCAAATGCCCCTGAACGTCATGCCCACCTGACGTACAATCGCGGCCTGGTGCATCTGGAGGCGAGATTGGAACCGCAGGAAGAGATCATGGATGTCTACGTTGGCGAGAGGCCGATATTCGTGACCCTCGTGTGCCATGAGCGCAGGCCCTTACTGGCGACACCCGATGCAAAGCAGTTGCTGCTCTCCGTCATGCACAAGACCAAGATGCGCCTGGGTATCGCCGTGATCGGCTACGTTATCCTGGACGACCACATGCACTGGCTCTTCGCCGCCCGCAAACTCACTTGCAACAGCGTCGTGAACGACCTGCGCGCCCAGTTCGCACGGAGCTTGCGCACCCTCAATCCCGAATTGCGCGAGGCCCCGCTCTGGAAATCCCCGTTTTGCATGCGCGAGCTTCACGGGCCTGACGATCTGCGCGATCACCTTGACTTCATCCATTACGATCCCACGCGTCACGGCCTGGTGACATGCCCGGCGGAATATCGCTGGTCCAGCCTCCCGGCCCGCATCCGGCATGGGCGATACCCCGAAAACTGGGGTTGCTCGGGCCCACCCAGCACCCTTTACCGTCTCCTCCCCGAGTATTCCCAAAACAGCAACGGCGTTGACCGCTGAGGCGAGACGCCCCCGCCTGCGGGATCGGCCGTCAATTATGTGACCTGAGCAGTCCTCCCGCCCTCCTGATCGCCAGCTTTTCGCGAGTAGCCGGTTGGCATCCGGTCATGTCGGTTTCCCTTGACGCGCCCGAGGCCAACTCGGCCAACTGCGCCCTGCGTTGGGCCAGCGGGAGTTTCGCCAGTTTGGCCACCGCGCTGTAAAAGACCTTCAGATTGCCGCCCAGCCGCACCAACAGGCCATGGAACTCGTCCACGTCCTGGGTATAAAGGGTGACGGCGGCGAGCCGGGCGTTGTTGAGTGGCCCATCGGCCCAGCGCCCATCCCCCGGTTGCCCGTCCCAGGAGGTCTGCAACTTCAAAAACTCGGTCCGCAGACGATCCATGGTCTGCCGCTTCAGGACGCGCCTCTCCCCGGGTGACAGGGCGCGCGCATAGATGGCAGACAGGCGATCCCGGTAGCGCAGCACCAGGTCCTGAAGGGCCCGCTTGTGGCGCTGCCGCTCACGGTATTGCCGACATTCCTCCATAGTGCCGTACCGCGCCAGCCAGCGCCCCACTCCTTCCTGCTCCACGGCAACGGCGAAAGATTCATTGAAGGTGGTGTCGCCGGGGAGATAGACCCTCTGATGGGCCAACTCGTGAAAGATGAGCCCGGCCAGCCTGGTCTTGGGATAGTGGATATAGGTGCTCAGGACCGGGTCGTCGAACCATCCGAGGGTGGAATAGGCGGGCACACCGGCGACATAGACATCGTAGCCCTGCCGACGCAGGGCTACGGCCGCCTCCTGCGCTGCAGCCCGATGGAAATAGCCCTTGTAGTTCACGCAGCCGGCGACTGGGAAACACCATTGGCGGGACTGCACCGAAAACTCGGGTGCCGCGAACACGTTCCAGACGGCGTAGAGACGGTCCAATCGGGCATAGCGGCGGAAGCTGCCGTTGTCCGGCAGACCCAGCGCCCGGCTGGCGAAATCACGCACCCTCTGGACGAAGGCGAGCCTCTCCTTGAGAACCGGGTCGGTACCCCGCTCCTCCATCACCGTGGTGATGGGTTCGGCCCGACCAATGATGTCCAGCTCACCCCGGGCGGCTTGGAAGTAATAGGACAGGGTGGAGCAGCCGCCCAGTCCAATCAGGGCCAGGAATCCGACTGCCCTAAAGCCCCAGCGCTTGCCAGATGGCATCTACACGGGTTTTCACTTCGGCGTCCATGACGATGGGACGCCCCCATTCGCGCCGGGTTTCACCTGGCCACTTGTGGGTGGCGTCGATGCCCATCTTGCTGCCCAGACCGGAGACCGGGCTGGCGAAATCCAGATAGTCGATAGGGGTGTTCTCCACCAGCAGGGTGTCCCGGGCCGGATCCACCCGGGTGGTCAAGGCCCAGACCACCTCCTGCCAGTCCCGCACGTCCACGTCGTCGTCGGTGACCAGGACGAACTTCGTGTACATGAACTGGCGCAGGAAGCTCCAGACGCCGAACATCACCCGCTTGGCGTGCCCGGGGTATTGTTTTTTCATGGACACCACCGCCAGACGGTAGCTGCAGCCTTCCGGCGGTAGGTAGAAGTCGGTGATCTCCGGAAACTGCTTCTGCAGCAGCGGCACGAACACCTCGTTCAGCGCCAGTCCCAGCATGGCCGGCTCGTCCGGCGGCTTGCCGGTGTAGGTGCTGTGGTAGATCGGGTCGCGGCGCATGGTCATGCGCTCGATGGTGAATGCCGGGAATTGAGCTTGCTCGTTGTAGTAGCCGGTGTGGTCTCCGAACGGTCCCTCCAGGGCCGTCTCCCCCGGATGGATCACCCCCTCCAGCACGATCTCGGCGGCCGCCGGCACCTGGAGGTCCGAGCCCAGTGCCCGGGCCACGTCGGTCTTGCCCCCCCTGAGCAGGCCTGCGAACTGGTATTCGGAGAGGGCGTCCGGCACCGGAGTCACGGCCCCCAGGATGGTGGCCGGGTCCGCGCCCAGGGCCACGGCCACCGGGAAGGGCTCACCGGGATGGGCCAGGCTGTGGTCCCGGAAATCCTGGGCACCGCCCCGATGGGCCAGCCAGCGCATGATGACCTTGTTGGGTCCGATGAGCTGTTGGCGGTAGATCCCCAGATTCTGGCGGGCCTTGCTGGGCCCCCGGGTGACGGTGAGCCCCCAGGTGATGAGGGGCGCCACATCCCCTGGCCAGCAGGTCATCACCGGCAGCCGGGAGAGGTCCACCTCCCCCCCTTCCCACACCACCTCCTGGCAAGAAGGCGCCTTGACTTCCCTCGGGGCCATGTGGAGGACCTGCTTCAGGATGGGCCACTTCTCCCAGGCATCCCGCAACCCCGTGGGCGGTTCCGGTTCCTTGAGGTAGGCCAGCAGGCGTCCGATCTCCCTCAGCCTGGCCGGATCCTCCTCGCCCATGCCCAGGGCAACGCGCCTGACCGTCCCGAACAGGTTGGTGAGCACCGGCATCCCATGCCCCTTGGGCCGCTCGAAGAGCAGGGCGGGCCCGCCTTTGCGCAACACCCGATCGCCGATCTCGGTCATCTCCAGCCTGGGGTCCACCTCCAGGGGGATCCGTTTAAGCTCTCCCAGGTGCTCCAACTGGTCGAGGAAGTCACGCAGGTCCCGATATTTCATGGCAAGACGAGTATGGGCGAGGCGTCAGATGTCCGTGTCCCATCTGTGGCCGCTGGCGCGCCGGTCCGTGCCGCTGCGGCGGTCGGGCTTGTCCGGATCGAAGCGCAATTCCTCGCGTCGGTCGTGGCCGCTGCGGCGCTCCTCCCGTCGCCGCTCCGGAAGGGGCTCATAGTGGCACAGGCATTTCATCTTGGCATCGCAATCGGACAGGGGCAGGTCGGGCCCTTCGCTTCCCGGATAGCACTTCCCCTGCAATGCCTTGGCGGCCTCGCAGGCCACGTCGGGACTCGGAACAACCAGCTTCCTGCCCCAGTAATTCGGCTGCGGGTTGTCGGCAGCCGGTTCCAGCTGAGGGCCCGCGCGTAGTGTGGGAACATCGGAGGTGCCGCGCCGCTTGAGCCAAAAGAATGCGATCACGGCGGCTGCGATCAGGATTATCGCCACGACCCATGCCATATCCGATCTCCTTATTGTCTGCGGGTGATTGCTAAAGACTAACCGTTTATTTGAACCAAATCATCCGGCTTTAGCGGGTGGGCCCCGCTCCCGGGGCTTATTGGTCCGCGTCCGGGCAATTTCGGATAGAAGGTCGAACCCAGCTCGAATAGAATGGCCGGATGACGTAACCCCTTGGCATCATGCGAAGAAGAGTATTCATCAAGACCTTCGGCTGCCAGATGAACGAGTACGATTCGGCCAGGATGGCCGACGTTCTGGACGCGGCGGAAGGCTTCGAACCAACGGAAGACCCCGAGCAGGCCGACATCATCCTGTTCAACACCTGCTCGGTGCGTGAGAAGGCCCAGGAGAAGGTATTCACGGACCTGGGCATGGTCAGGCAGCTCAAACAGCGCAAGCCCGGGCTGATGATCGGCGTGGGCGGCTGCGTGGCCAGCCAGGAAGGGGCGGCCATCGTGCAAAGGGCGCCTTACGTGGACCTGGTGTTCGGACCCCAGACCCTGCACCGCCTGCCGGACATGATGGCACGCCGTCGAAGCACCGGCCGGCCCCAGGTGGACATCTCCTTCCCGGAGATCGAGAAGTTCGACCACCTGCCGCCGGCCCGGGTGGAGGGGCCCGCCGCCTTCGTCTCGGTGATGGAGGGCTGCTCGAAGTACTGCAGCTTCTGCGTGGTGCCCTATACCCGCGGCGAGGAGGTCTCACGGCCCCTGGGCGATGTGCTCACCGAGGTGGCCGGGCTCGCGGCCCAGGGGGTGAAGGAGGTCACCCTGTTGGGCCAGAACGTGAACGCCTACCGGGGCGAGATGGACGACGGGGACGGCGCCGACTTCGCCCTGCTGCTGGAACTGGTGGCCGAGGTGCCGGGCATCGAGCGCATCCGCTACACCACCTCCCACCCCCGGGAATTCACCCAACGCCTCATCGACGTCTACGCCCGGGTGCACAAACTGGTGTCCCACGTGCATCTGCCCGTCCAGTCCGGATCGGACCGCATCCTCGCGGCCATGAAACGGGGCTACACCGTGCTGGAATACAAGTCCATCGCGCGCAGACTGCGCGCCGTACGCCCGGACCTGTGCCTGGCCACGGACTTTATCGTCGGCTTCCCCGGCGAGACCGAGGCCGATTTCGAGGCCAGCATGAGCCTGATCGAGGAACTGGGCTTCGACCACTCCTTCAGCTTCGTCTACAGCCCGCGCCCCGGAACGCCCGCCGCATCCCTTGCCGATGACACAACCCAGGAGGTCAAACTGCGGCGCCTCTATCGCCTGCAGGAGCGGGTCCGGCGCCAGGGCGCCGCCATCAGCGAGGCCATGGTGGGCACGGTGCAGAGGGTATTGGTGGAAGGTCCGTCCAAGCGGGACCCTGCGGAGCTGTCCGGACGCACGGACAACCACCGGGTGGTGAATTTTGCCGGCCACCCCGGCCTGATCGGCCGATTTGCGGACGTCACCATCACCCGGGCCCTGCCCAACAGCCTGCGGGGCGATGTGGTGACGGTCGCCGAGCCCGCCTGATGGAAGTCTCCTTCAGCCCGGCCGACAACAACCGTCTCGCCAACCTGTGCGGCGTGCTGGACGAAAACCTGCGCCAGATCGAAACCGCCCTGAACGTGACCCTGGCCCGCCGGGGCGAGGTGTTCCGCATCCAGGGCGAGCCGGAGCAGACCGAGTTGGCCGCCCGCCTGCTCAAGGACTTCTACCAGCTTGCCCGCAAGCCCCTGGACATCGACGACGTCCAGCTCGCCCTGGTGGAGGTGGCCCATAAACCGGCCGTGCAGGCAGAGATGGAGGAAGACAACCTGCCGGTGCTGATGACCCGACGAACCGGCCTGCACGGCCGGACCGCGCGCCAGAACCAGTACCTGCGCCAGATCCAGGAGTTCGACGTCACCTTCGGCATCGGGCCGGCCGGCACGGGCAAGACCTACCTGGCGGTGGCGGGCGCCGTCGACGCCCTGGAGCGGGACCTGGTCAAGCGCATCCTCCTGGTTCGACCCGCGGTGGAGGCGGGGGAACGCCTGGGCTTTCTGCCCGGCGACCTGGTGCAGAAGGTGGACCCCTATTTGCGTCCCCTTTACGACGCCCTGTGGGACCTGATGGGTTTCGACAAGGCCACCCGACTGTTCGAGCGCCAGGTGATCGAGGTGGCCCCCCTGGCCTTCATGCGCGGACGCACCCTGAACCACGCCTTCATCATCCTGGACGAGGCCCAGAACACCACCCCAGAGCAGATGAAGATGTTCCTGACCCGGATCGGCTTCGGTTCCAAGACGGTGGTTACCGGCGACATCACCCAGATCGACCTGGCCCGGGGCGTGAAAAGCGGCTTGGTGGAGGTACGGGATGTGCTCAGGAACGTGCGCGGGATCGCATTCACCGAGTTCCAGAACGGCGACGTGGTGCGCCATCCCCTGGTGGCCCGCATCATCGAGGCCTACGACGCCCATGCCGGGGAGCAGCATGACAGCCGATGAGG
>JBJKSP010000065.1:0-7408 GCA_046703865.1 Thiobacillaceae bacterium | reverse complement strand
GATCAGGCTCTCGGACTTGAGCCCGGCGTTGACAGTGACGAAGTTGTCGTCGATGCCTACGACTTCTGCGGTGATCACCTCGCCGGAGCGCATCTCCTGCTTGGCGATGCTTTCTTCGAACAGGGCGGCGAAACTTTCGTTGGTGGAGGGGGTGGTGGATTCGGTAGCGGTTGTGGACATGTAAGCTCTGGTTGAAAAACCGTGTCGCCACGGGTCAGGTTAATAACGGCCGAAGGCTCAGGCCTTCGGAAACTTCGCGGACGCGGCCTCGCTGTACCACTCGATCACCGCATTCACGGCCTCGCCGATCGTCATGCCGGTGGTGTCCAGCAGGAGCGCATCCATCGCTTGTTGCAGGGGCGCCGTCGCACGGTCAGCGTCTCTGGCGTCCCGTTCGCGCAGGTCCTGCAAAAGATCGCGCACATTAACATCGAAACCTTTGTCGATCAACTGTTTATAGCGTCTTTGGGCACGTTCTTCCACGTCTGCGGTGAGAAACACCTTGAGGGCCGCATCGGGGAAAACCACCGAGCCCATGTCCCTGCCGTCGGCCACCAGGCCGGGGGGTGTGCGAAAACTGCGCTGGAGTCCGAGCAGGGCCGTTCTCAGGGCGGGAAGTCCGGCGATGCGCGATGCGTCCCGGCCGACCGCCTCGCTGCGTATCACCTCTCCCACCGGCCGGTCCGA
Organism: Thiobacillaceae bacterium; assembly: GCA_046703865.1. GTDB lineage: Bacteria > Pseudomonadota > Gammaproteobacteria > Burkholderiales > Thiobacillaceae > JBJKSP01. Next base: position 6,721 of record JBJKSP010000065.1, on the reverse strand, counting down.
CAGATAGACTCCGGTTGTGTCGAAGCGCAGTTCCAGTCCCTCGGCCAGCCTGACCAGGGACGCCTCGTCATCCGGGTCGATGCCGGCCTTGCGGGCAGCATGGGCCGTGGCGCGGTAGATGGCGCCGCTGTCCAGGTAATGGAAGCCGAGGCGTTCCGCAGCCAGGGCCGCCACCGTACCCTTGCCCGAGGCGGAGGGGCCGTCGATGGCGATAACCGGAACAGAGATTGCAGTCGGCAGTTGGCAGTCCGCAGCAAACTGCAATCTGCCAACTGCCAACTGCCAACTGCCAACTCTCGGAAGCCAACCGTTACCACCCATCCTGGCTCACCTCTGGCAGATCGCCCGGAATGCCTCCCAATAACCCGGAAAGGTCTTGTTCACGCACTGGGGACCGTTGATGCGCACCGGGACCCGGCCCAGGGACACCAGGGAGAAGCACATGGCCATGCGGTGGTCGTCGTAGGTGTCGATGCTGGCGTCGGCGGCCAGTTTGGCGGGCGGGGTGATGCGGATAAAGTCGGCCCCCGCTTCCACCGCGGCGCCCAGCTTGCGCAGTTCCGTGGCCATGGCGGAGATGCGGTCGGTCTCCTTGACCCGCCAGGACGCGATGTTGGATAGCGTGGTGGTGCCCTGGGCGAACAGGGCCAGCACGGCCAGGGTCATGGCGGCGTCGGGGATGTGGTTGCAGTCCAGGTCGATGGCCTGCAGCCTGTCGGCGCAGCCCATGCGGCATTCCACCCAATCCGGGCCGAACCCGATCTCGGCGCCCATCCGCGCCAGGGCCTCGCCGAAGCGCACGTCGCCCTGGATGCTGTTGCGACCGATGCCCTCCACCCTGACCGGGCCGTGTCCGATGGCGCCCGCGGCCAGGAAGTAGGAGGCCGTGGAGGCGTCGCCCTCCACCAGGATGGTGCCGGGGCTGACATACCGGCAGGCCGGAACCGCGAAACGCTCCCAGCCCTGCCGTTGCGTCTCGACGCCGTAGCGGCGCATGAGGTTGAGGGTGATGTCCACATAGGGCTTGGAGATCAGCTCGCCCTCGACCCGGACAGTCGTCTCCCGCCCCAGGAGGGGTGCGGCGATCAGCAGGCCGGTGAGGTACTGGCTGGAGACGCTGCCCTTGACCGAGACCTCCGCCGCCGGCACCGGTTCGGCGGGCTCGATGCCCAGCGGCGGGAAGCCTTCGGCGCCCAGATAGGAGATGCGTGCCCCCAGCTGGCGCAGGGCATCCACCAGATCGCCGATGGGCCGCTCGTGCATGCGCGGGACGCCGGTCAGGGTGTAATGGCCGCCGGTCAGGGCGCAGGCCGCGGTGAGCGACCGGAAGGCGGTCCCGGCATTGCCCAGGAACAGCTCCGCCTGCTTCACAGGGAAGGCGCCGCCCGCACCGTGAACCCGATTATCGTCCGTTACGCCCTGGCGCACGCAGTCCACGCCCAGCTGGCACAGGGCGTCCAGCATGACCCGGGTGTCGTCGGAATCCAGCAGCGCCCTGACCTGGGTCACCCCTTCCGCCAGGGCGGACAGGAGCAGAATGCGGTTGGAAATGCTCTTGGAGCCCGGCAGGCGCACGTGTCCCACGGCGCCGGAGCAGGCGGGAAGGTCCAGATGATCCGTCATGGCTGCCTGTGCTTGACCCAGTTTTCCCGGGCCTGTTTCGCCCGTGCGAAGTGTGCCTCCAGGGCGGCGCCGTCGCCGGTCCGGATCATATTGCGTACAGCCTGCAGGTTGGCGATGTAGGCGTCCAGTTCGGCCAGGATGGCCTCCCGGTTGGCGAGGGCGATGTCGCGCCACATCTCCGGATGGCTGGCCGCGATGCGGGTGAAATCCCGGAAACCCGATCCCGCATAGTGGAAGAAGGCCCCCCGTTCCGGCCTGCCCGCCAGCTCCTCCACCAGGGAGAAAGCGGCGAGATGGGGCAGATGGGAGACCGCGGCGAACACCCGGTCATGGCCTTGGTCGTCCATGTAATCCACATGGGCGCCGCAGGTCTGCCACATATCCGCTACCCGCTTCACCCATTCCGGTGGGTTTTCCGGCAAGGGGGTCAGGATGACGTCCCGGCCCTGGAAGAGGTCCGCCCGGGCCGCCTCGACCCCGTTTTTTTCCGCGCCGGCGATGGGATGTCCCGGGACGAAGCGGCTGACCACCGTCCCCAGGATGCGCCGGGCCGAGGCCACCAGCTCGCCCTTGGTGCTGCCCGCGTCGGTGACCACGGCATCCTCGGCGAGGCAGGGTGCGATCTCCTCCAGTGCCTGCGGAATGGCGCCGACGGGCAGGGCCAGGAGCACCAGGTCGGCCCCCTGCGCGGCGGCCGCCAGGTCTTGGGCGATCTCGTCGATGACCTTGAGGGCCAGTGCCCGTTCCAGGTTGGCCCTGCTCCGGCCGGCCCCCACGATCCGGTCCACCGCGCCTGCCTGGCGCAGGGCCAGGGCCACGGAGCCCCCGATGAGGCCCACCCCGACGATGGCCAGGCGCTTGATCACCGGCCCAGGACCTCGGCCAGGACCGCCAGGAAACGCGCGTTTTCCTCGGGTAGCCCCACGCTGACGCGCAGATGCTCGGGCATGCCGTAATTGCCCACGGGGCGCACGATCACCCCGCGCTCCAGCAGGCGCCGGTTGACGCCGGCGGCGTCCCCCGCCCGGAAGGTGAGGAAGTTGCCGTGGGAGGGGATGTATTCGATGCCCATTTCGCCCAGCCCACGGGTCAGCTGCGTCATGCCCTGGGCGTTGATCTGCAGGCAGCGGTCGAGAAAGGCCTCGTCCTCCAGCGCCGCGACGGCGGCGGCCTGGGCCGGGCTGTTGACGTTGAAGGGTTGGCGCACCCGGTTGAGCAGGTCGGCCACCGCGGGCGCGCACAGGGCGTACCCCACCCTCAGGGCCGCCAGGCCGTAGGCCTTGGAGAAGGTCCGGGTGACCATGAGATTCGGGTGTGCCGCGAGCCAGGCCAGGCTGTCGCCCCTGAGGTCAGCCGGCAGATACTCGTGGTAGGCCTCGTCCAGTACCACCAGGACGCGGTCCGGTACGTCGGCCAGGAAGGATTCCACCTCCACTGGGGATGCCAGGGTGCCGGTGGGGTTGTTGGGATTGGCGATGAATACGATCCGGGTGTCGGGCTCGATGGCCGCCAGCATGGCCTTCAGGTCGTGCCCCCAGTCCCGGGCGGGTACCTGGATACCCCGGGCCCCGATAGCCTGGACCGCCAGGGGATACACGGCAAAGGCGTACTGGGAATACACGGCACTGGCGCCCGGGGCCAGGAAGGCGCGGGCAGCCATTTCCAGTACATCGTTGGAACCGTTGCCCAGCACGATGCCCGCCGGGTCGATTGCGAGGCGTCCGGCCAGGACCTGCCTCAGGGCATAGGCGTTGCCGTCGGGATAGCGGGCCAGGTCCAGGAGGATGTGCTCAACGGCCGCCAGGGCCCGCGGGCTCGCCCCCAGGGGGTTCTCGTTGGACGCCAGCTTGATGATGTCCGCCTCGTCCAGCCCCATCTCCCGCGCCAGTTCCTCGATGGGTTTGCCAGGCGGGTAAGGGGCGATAGCACGGATGTGGGCGGGGGCGCGATCGGTCAGGAGCATGGTGCGGATCGGGTCAGCTGTTGGCCATGGGGTAGGAGCCCAGGACCTTGAACAGGGTGGTGTGCTGTTCCACCTCCGCCAGGGCCTGGCGGACGGTGTCGTCCTGCCGGTGGCCTTCGATGTCCACGAAGAACACGTACTCCCACAGACCGTTGCGCACCGGGCGGGACTCCAGCTTGGTCAGGCTGATGCCGTGGCGGGCGAAGGGCTGCAGGAGATCCATGAGGGCGCCGGACCGGTTCTTCACCGACAGGGCCAGGGAGGTCTTGTCCCGGCCCGAGGGGGAGATTGCCTCCCGGCCCAGCACCAGGAAGCGAGTGGTGTTGTTGGGCTCGTCCTCGATGTCCCGGGCGGCGATGCAGAGGCCATAGTGCTCGGCAGCCACCTCGCCCCCCACCGCGGCGGCCGTAGGGTCGTCGGCGGCCATGCGGGCCGCCTCGCTGTTGCTGGCCACCGGGGTGCACTCCACCCCGGGCAGGTGCTGGTTCAGCCATTCGTGGCACTGGGCCAGGGACTGGCTGTGGGAATAGACCCGCTTCACGCCCTCCAGCTCAGCGCCGGCCTGCATGGCATCCCTGCGGCGCATGAGGTGCTGGCGCACCCTCAGCAGGACCTCGCCGCAGACCTTCAGGCTGCTGCCCAGCAGCAGGTCCAGGGTACGGTTCACCCCGCCCTCGCTGGAGTTCTCCACCGGCACCATGCCGTAGGCGGCCTCGCCCTGCTCCACCGCCCGGAACACGTCGTCGATGGAGGCCTTGGGCAGTTCTTGCACGGCATGGCCGAACTGTTTCATGGCGGCCGCTTCGGAAAAGGTCCCCACGGGCCCCAGGTAGGCTACGGCCAGGGGCTGTTCCAGGGCCCGGCAGGCGGACATGACCTCCTTGAAGATCTTCTCCACCCCTTCTCCGGGCAGGGGACCGGGGTTGCTCGCCTGGAGGCGGCGCACCACCTTGGCCTCGCGCTCGGGCCGGTAGATCTGGCCGTTCTTGATGTGACCGATGGCCTGGGCGAGCCGAGCCCGCTCGTTCACGAGTTCCAGGACCCGGTCGTCCAGGGTGTCGATCTGCTGCCGCAGGCGGTCGAGTTCGCCGCTCATGCGTGTCTCAGTCTTCTGCCGGCAGGTAACGCACGTTGAGCACCCCCTCGATGGCCTTGAGCTTGTCGAGCACTGCGGAGGATACGGCGCTGTCCACGTCCACCAGGGTATAGGCCATCTCGCCCTTGGACTTGTTGACCATGTTGTGGATGTTCAGGCCCGCGCCGGCCAGCGCGGTGGAGATCTGGCCCAGCATGTTGGGCACGTTGGCGTTGGCGATGGCGACCCGGAACGCGCTTTCCCGGGGCATGGAGACATCCGGGAAGTTCACCGAATGCAGGATGTTGCCGTTCTCCAGGTAGTTCGAAACCTGTTCGGCCACCATGACGGCGCAGTTCTCCTCCGCTTCGCCCGTGGATGCGCGCAGATGGGGCAGGCAGATCACGTTCTTCTGGCCCTTGAGGGCGTTGGCGGGGAAGTCGCAGACATAGGCGTGGAGCTTGCCTTCCTTGAGCCCCTCCAGGACGGCAGCGTTGTCCACCACCCCTTCCCTGGCAAAGTTGAGCAGCACCACCCCGCCCTTCATCAGGGCCACGCGCTGGGTGTTGATGAGCTGGCGGGTGGCGTCCACCAGGGGAACATGCAGGGTGATGAAGTCCGAGGCCTTCACCAGCTCCTCCACACTGCCTGCCTTCCTGACCTCGGAGGGCAGGCGCCAGGCCGCGTCCACCGTGATCTCGGGGTCGAAGCCGATGACGTTCATGCCCAGCCTGATGGCGGCATCCGCCACCAGGGAGCCGATGGCCCCCAAGCCGACGACGCCCAGGGTCCGGCCGGGGAGTTCGTGGCCGACGAAGTGCTTCTTGCCCGCCTCGGTCTTCTTGTGCAACTCCTCGTCAGCCCCCTCCAAGCCGTGGACGAACTCCATGGCCCCGCCGAGGTTGCGCGCGCCCATGAGCATGCCGGCGATGACCAGTTCCTTGACGGCATTGGAGTTGGCGCCGGGGGCGTTGAACACGGGCACGCCCCGCTCCGACATCTTTTTCACCGGGATGTTGTTGGTCCCGGCGCCGGCCCGACCGATGGCCTTCACCGACGGGGGGATGTCCATGTCGTGCATGTTGGCCGAGCGCACCAGGACGGCGTCCGGGTTGTCCACAGTGTCTCCCACCTGGTACTGGCCCGGCAGGCGCGACAGCCCCAGGGGGGATATCTTGTTGAGGGTCTGGATCCTGAATGTCTTAGCCATGGGTCTTCTCGAACTCCTTCATGTATTCCACCAGGGCCAGCACGCCCTCCATGGGCATGGCGTTGTAGATGGAGGCGCGCATGCCGCCCACGGAACGGTGGCCCTTGAGCTGAAGCAGGCCGCGGCTCTTGGCGCCCTTGAGGAATTCCTCGTCCAGAGCCGCATCTTTCAGGGTGAACGGCACGTTCATGCGGGAACGGTTTTCCGGGGCCACGGGCGAATCGTAGAAGCCCGTGGCGTCCAGGTAGTCATACAGGAGGCCGGACTTGGCGATATTGATCTTTTCCATCTCCGTCAGTCCGCCCTTGTCCTTGAGCCACTTGAACACCAGCCCGGCGACATAGATGCCGTAGGTGGGCGGGGTGTTGTACATGGACTCGTTGTCGGCCTGGGTCTTGTAGTCGTACATGGTGGGTGTGGCGGGCGCAGCCTGGCCCAGCAGGTCCTCCCGCACGATCACCACGGTCACCCCGGCCGGACCGATGTTCTTCTGGGCGCCGGCGTAGATCAGGCCGTATCTGGAGACGTCCATGGGGCGGGACAGGATGGTGGAGGACATGTCCGCCACCAGCGGGACGTCGCCGGTCTCGGGGGTCCAGAAGATCTCCACGCCGCCGATGGTCTCGTTGGGGGTGTAATGGACGTAGGCGGCGTCCTTGTTGAGCTTCCACTGGGCCTGGGCGGGAGCATAGGAGAAGTTCCGGTCCTCGCTGCTGGCCACCACGTTCACGTCGCAATACCGCTTGGCCTCCTTGATGGCCTTCTTGGACCATGCACCCGTATTCAGATAGTCGGCGGTGGATTTTCCCTGCAACAGGTTCAGCGGCACCATGGCGAACTGGCTGGAGGC
>JBJKSP010000064.1:0-3069 GCA_046703865.1 Thiobacillaceae bacterium | reverse complement strand
CCCCACGTCCGCCATCTGTAAAATCCGCCAGTCCATTTCCAACTCCCAAAAACGGAATCAAACCACAGAGTCAACGGAGTTACGCAGAGTTAGGAAAAGACACTAATTTTTCCGGCGCCTAAATCCTTACTCCGTTCACTCTGTGTCACTCCGCGTTAAATTCGTTTTTCCGCCTTCAAAACAAAAAATACCGCTGGGACAGGGGGAGACGCCCGGCCGGCTCGCAGGTGAGGCGCTCCCCGTCCACGAAGACACCGTAGGTCTCCGGGTCCACGGTGATCTTGGGCAGGGTGTCGTTCAGCTTCATGTGCTTCTTCATCACCTTGCGGCAGCCCCGGACCGCCGAAGGCGTCTTCTTGAGGCCGTAGCGGGACAGCGCCTTGCCCCTCAGGGCCGCCTGGGACACGAAGGCCAGGCTGGTGGCGCCCACGGCCCCGCCATGGGCCCCGAACATGGGCCGCATGTAAAGGGGCTGGGGCGTGGGGATGGAGGCGTTGGCGTCGCCCATCTGGGCCCAGGCGATGAAGCCGCCCTTGATCACGATCTCGGGCTTGACCCCGAAAAGGGCGGGCCGCCAGAGCACCAGGTCGGCCAGCTTTCCCTTTTCCACGGACCCGATTTCCCCGGCCACGCCGTGGGCCAGGGCCGGGTTGATGGTGTACTTGGCCACGTAGCGCCGGATGCGGAAGTTGTCGTCCCCGCCCCTGTCCTCGGGCAGCGTCCCCCGCTGGGCGCGCATCTTGGCGGCCGTCTGCCACGTGCGGCACACCACCTCGCCCACCCGGCCCATGGCCTGGCTGTCGCTGGAGATCATGCTCAGGGCCCCCAGGTCGTGCAGGATGTCCTCGGCCGCGATGGTCTCGCCCCGGATGCGGCTCTCGGCGAAGGCCACGTCCTCGGGGATGTTCTTGTCCAGGTGGTGGCACACCATGAGCATGTCCAGGTGCTCGTCCAGGGTGTTGACCGTGTAGGGCCGGGTGGGGTTGGTGGAGCTGGGCAGCACGTTGGGTTCGCCGCAGACCCGGATGATGTCCGGCGCGTGGCCCCCCCCCGCGCCCTCGGTGTGGTAGGTGTGGATGGAACGGCCCTTGAAGGCCGCGATGGAGTCGTCCACGTAGCCCGACTCGTTCAAGGTGTCGGTGTGGATGGTCACCTGCACGTCGTAGTCCGCGGCCACGGAAAGGCAGTTGTCGATGGCGGCCGGCGTGGTGCCCCAGTCCTCGTGCAGCTTCAGCCCAACGGCGCCGGCCTCGATCTGCTCGCCCAGTCCCTCGGGCGAGGAGCTGTTGCCCTTGCCCGTGAAGCCGAAGTTCATGGGGATCGAGTCGGTGGCCTGCAGCATGAGGGCGATATGGCGCGCGCCGGGCGTGCAGGTGGTGGCGTTGGTGCCCGTGGCCGGGCCCGTGCCGCCCCCGATGAGCGTGGTGACGCCGCTGGCCAGGGCATCGGCGGCCTGCTGGGGACAGATGAAGTGGATGTGCGCGTCGATGCCCCCCGCGGTCAGGATCAGCCCCTCCCCGGCGATGGCCTCGGTGGTCACGCCCACCACCAGGCCGGGGGTGACCCCCGCCATCACGTCCGGGTTCCCGGCCTTGCCGATGCCGGCGATGCGGCCGGCCTTGATGCCCACGTCGGCCTTGACGATGCCCGTGTAGTCCAGGATGAGGGCGTTGGTGATGACCGCGTCCAGGGCCCTCTTGTCGCCCACGCCCGCGGCCTGGCCCATGCCGTCCCGCAGCACCTTGCCGCCGCCGAACTTGCATTCGTCGCCGTAGGCCGTGAAGTCCTTCTCCACCCGGGCCGTGAGCCCCGTGTCGGCCAGGCGCACCCGGTCGCCCGTGGTGGGTCCGAAGATATCCGCGTACTGCCGGCGGTTCATGCGGTGGGCCATCTCACTCCTCCTTGCGGTGTCCGAATCCGAGTTTCTTCGCCCTGGCTCCCAGCCGGGCCCTCACGGCCCCGCGCACCGGCCCCGGGGCCAGGGAGTTGCCGCCCCGGATGACCTTCCTGCCCGAAAGGGCGGTCAGCCTCACCTTCCGGGTCTCCCCGGGCTCGAACCGCACGGCCGTGCCCGAGGGTATGTCCAGCCGGAACCCGTAGGCCCGGGCGCGGTCGAAGACCAGGGCCCGGTTGGTTTCCACGAAGTGGTAGTGGCTCCCGACCTGGATGGGCCTGTCCCCGCTGTTCTCCACGGACAGTTCCACGGTGGGACGGCCCCGGTTGATCTCGATGTCGCCCTCGGCCGGCAGCACCTCGCCCGGGACGCCTTCGGTCTCCGACGCCTTCCCCTCCCCGAACGCGTCCAGGGGCGGCACGGGCAGGAAGCTGCCGTAAAGGGCCATGGCCAGGTCGCCGTTTTCCGCGGCGATGGGGTGGTGCAGGGTCACCAGCTTGGTGCCGTCCGGGAAGGTGCCCTCGACCTGCACCTCCGGGATGAGGTCGGCCACGCCGGGCAGCACCTGGTTCAACCCCAGCATGCGGCGGCCCTGGTCCATGAGTTCGGCCACGGTGCGGCCGTCCCGGATGAACTCCAGCACCTGGGAGGCCAGGAGGGCCACGGCCTCGGGGTAGTTGAGCCTCAGGCCCCGCGCCAGCCTCTCCTGGGCCAGGACCCCGGCCTGGTGAAGCATCAGCTTGTCGATCTCATGGGGCGTCAAGTGCATGTCTTCCTCCCGGAAAGGCTTTCACCACGGAGTCACGCAGAGTTAACGGAGTAAGGCCCATGGATTTTTCATTCTTCCCGCCATGATTCAACTCTGTGTAACTCCGTTAACTCCTTGGTTCGATTCTTTAAAAATTCAGTTTCCGCGACCAGGGGTCGTCGCCCAGGAGGCCGGGGAGGAACGAGAGCATCCGCCGCACCCGCCTTCCCGCCTCCTGCGGGTCCTCGGCCGCCAGGCGCCAGAGAAACCCTTCCTTCCCCACCCGCCCCAGGTATTCCATCAGCGCCGGCCGCTTCACCGGGGGCGGCGGGGACCATTCCCTCAGGGCCGCCTCCACCGGCTCCCGGAAGGGCCCGCCGTACACCACCGCCGAGGCCAGCAGGTTGAAGCGCCCCATCCTCCCTCC
>JBJKSP010000063.1:0-15116 GCA_046703865.1 Thiobacillaceae bacterium | reverse complement strand
CCTCGGGAGTCCTGGCCGCCACCGTGGGGGCACCGGCCTCGGAGGCCGCCGACGGACTGGCGAGGGTGCCGGCGGCCGCCACGGCAGCTTGGCTCCCCGCGGCGGAAGGCGCCTGGGGTCGCTCCGCGAAGGCCTCTGACGATGCCAGGCGGATGCCGCCCGCCTCCCCGCCGGGAGCGGCATAGGACTCCGTCTCCACGCTCGCCTGGGCGCCCTGGCCCGGGGGACCGGCCAGGATCCGGGCGGTATGACCGGCGGACTCGAGCGCGGCCTCCTTTTGGGTGCCGGCGGATGATGCACCGCCGGGGACCCCCGAGACTTGCGCCCCGGCAGCCTCAGGATGGACCCACACAGGGCCGGCAGCCACGGTCCGGGTACCCGCCGTCCCCAGAGGCACGGCTGCATGACCATTGCCGGCAACGGCCAGGCTGGCCGGTGCGGCCGTCGCCGGCAGTCCGGACCGGGCCAGGGGGGCATGCACGGCCTGTGGCGTGCCGACCCGGATGGATTCCATGCCCAGCACCCCCGACGGCCCCGGCAGGCTGAGGCCCAAAGTCTCCGCCTTGGGCAGACTCACCGCAGGTGCGTTCTTTCCGGCCTTGCGTTCGGCCTTCCATTCCGCCTCCAGGGTATAGGGTTCGCGCTTCCGGGTGCGGTGCCTGGCCAGGGCCTTCTTCGGCTTCGCCCTTCTGGCGTGGATCCTGGGAGGGTGCTTGGGTTCGGCGGGAGGCGTCACCATGGTGACGTCGAAGCTGACCGGCTCGGGTTCCGGGGGTTCGGACTGGCGCCAGGCGAGGAGGACGGCCAGGTGCAGGATGGCGCTGGCGGCCAGGGCCACCCAATGGCGCCGCTCCAGGCGACCGGCGGCCCGGGTGAGCCAGGCGGGGGCCAGCGGAACCCTCACCGCTTGCCCGGTGCCGCCGCGGTCACGAAGCTCAGCTTGAACACCCCTGCCCGGCTGAGCGCTGCCATGACCTCGGTGACGCGCCCGTAGGGCACGCCGGCATCGGCGCGCAGCTGTACGGTCAGGTCCGGCGTCCGGGCCGTCTCGGATTTGAGCCTGGCCTCCAGGGCGGGCAGTTCGATGCCTTCCCGGCCGAGATGCACCTTGCCGTCCGCCTCCACCGTCACCACGGCCGAGGCGGAAGGTTTGAAGCGGGCCACCGGCGCGGTCTCCGGCAGCTTGACCTTGACCGACTGCAACAGCAGGGGCGCGGTGACCATGAAGATGGTCAGCAGCACCAGCATCACATCCACCAGGGGAGTGACGTTGATCTCGCTCATGGTGCGGAACTCGGTCTCGTGCCGCATCACGCCTGTTCTCCTTCGGCGGCCGGATGGCAGGCCAGGCGCTGGAAGTCGCTGGCGAAGCGGTCCATCTCGGCCACCGTCAGCCGGGTCACGCGCACCCCGTAGTTGTATGCCAGTACGGCCGGCACCGCGGTGGCGATGCCGATGGCCGTGGCGAGCAGGGCGTCGCCCACCGGGCCGGCCACCACCTCCAGGCCCGCCGAGCCGGTGCTGCCGATGCTGTGCATGGCGTTCATGATGCCCCACACAGTGCCGAACAGCCCCACGAAGGGGGCGGTGCTGCCGATGCTGGCCAGCAGCATCAGGCCGGACTCCAGCCTGTGCTGTTCCTTCTGCACCTGCTGGGACAGGCTGCGCTCCATCACCACCTGGCGGTCGCCCATGCGCTCCAGGGTGGCCTGGGTCCCCATCTGGCGCAGGGACTCGAAGCCCGCCTGGGCCAGCCGGGCGAGTGCCCCCCGGGCGTTCCGGGCCACGTCCTCGGCGGCGATGAGGTCGGGCGCCCGCCAAAAGGACAGACCGAAGGCGCTGTTCTCCCGGCGCATGCGCCATTGCAGCCAGCCCTTGGCGAAGATCATCGTCCAGGTCACGAAGGAAAATACGAACAGTACGGCCAGGGCCAGATTGACGGCGGTGGAGGGGGAGTAGTTGAACATGGAGTCGAGTCGAGGGTTGCCAATAAAACTTTGGAATTATAGCGGCCCTCATGTCCTTCTAAACCTGCAAATTCTTTATCGGCCCACAGGCCCCGAAGAAACACGACTTCGGCCTTCGCAGGGCATCGCAGCATCGGCCGAGCCTGCGAGTTGCGCTATCCTAGCGGCCGCCTGCATGCTGCAGGCATGCTCCTATCCCATGACAGAGTTGAGGGGTCGTATCCATGTCAGGCGATGAATTCCACGTGCACGGCGCCCACGAGCACCATGTCGAGCACGCGGCCCACGCGGGCGAAGGGCTGGCCCAGTGGGTGGCCATCTTCACCGCCCTGCTTTCCACCCTGGGCGCGGTGATCAGCTACCAGAGCGGCGCCACCCAGAACGAGGCCATGCTCTACAAGAACGAGGCGGTGCTGTACAAGACCCAGGCCTCCGACCAGTGGAACTTCTACCAGGCCAAGAGCATGAAGGGCCACCTGATGGAGATGGCCGCCGACCTGGCCCCTGCGGGCAAGCGCGAACACTACCGGCAACTGATCGAGAAGTACGACAAGGAAAAGGCCCAGATCAGGGCCAAGGCGGAACAGCTGGAAAAGGCCTCGGCCGAGGCCAACGCCCACAGCGCCCATATCCTCCATCCCCACCATCGCCAGGCCCAGGCCATGACCCTGATCCAGATCGCCATCTCCCTGGCCTCCATCACCGCCCTGACCCACAGGCGGTGGCTGTTCGGCTTCGCCGGCATCGCCGCCCTGGCAGGCGTGGGCCTGTGGGCCGCTGCGGTGCTGGCCTGATACGGGGGCCACAGGGATGAAGGCCATCCTCTATGACTGGGGCGGCGCGAACCTCTGGTTGTTCCTTCTCATCAACGGCATCCACGCCGCCTGGCTGGACCGGATCATGCGGTTGGGCACCACCCTGGGGGGACACGGCAACTACGCCCTCTATCTCGCCCTCGCCGCCCTGATCGCCGTCTATTCGACACGGCGCGGCGCGCCCGACGACCCCGACCGTGGCCACAGGGTAGAGGCGTGGCTGGCCGTCCTGGCGGTGTTCAGCGTCGCCTACGTACTGGACGGCTGGCTCATCGGCTGGCTCAAGCCCGCCCTGGACTTCCCGCGCCCCCTCCTGGCCCTGCCTCCCGGCAGCGTGGTGGTGGTGGGCGGGCCGGAACTGCACCACAGCCTGCCCAGCGGCCACGCCTCCTTCGCCATGCTCCTGGCCGCGAGCCTGTGGCCCGTGCTGGGGCGGCGCGCCCGCTTCCTGATGGGCGTTTTCGTGCTTTGGGTGGGGCTGTCCCGCATCAGCGTGGGCGCCCACTTCCCCGCCGACGTGGCGGCGGGCTATGCCCTGAGCTGGGCCCTGGTCTGGCTGGTGCGCCGTGAGGTCAGCCTGCTGGGCCGTTCGCGCTGACGGCCTCCAGGATGACCGCACCGTAGGCCTCCAGCTTCCGCGCCCCCGACCCCCAGCGCCTGTTCGAACTCGCCCACCTATACGGGCTCTCGGCCCATGACACCACCTACCTGGAACTCGCACTGTGCAGAGGGTTACCGCTGGCCTGCGGGGATGGAGGACTGCGAACGGCGGCGGATCGAGCAGGGCTCTATCTGGACTTGCCTGCAAGCAGGGTCTGAACGGCGCATGGCTGTGAACCTGAAAGGGACCTTCGCTGGTCCATATACGGCCCTTTGAATGGCCGGTCCGCTACCGACACCTGCCAGAAGGCCTACGCGTACTATTCGGCCGATCCAGACAGTCTGGACAAACAAGGTGGCTTTGCCGGGCGAGATACAGACTTGCCACGAAAAAAGCCCTGTCTTGCCAGACAGGGCTTTGCCGCTCCTTTGATGAAGCTCAGGGTTGATTCACAGTAACCGAAGTTACGTTATTGCTGCTATCCCAAACGGATGCGCCCGATGCATTCAGGATATCCGAGACTTGGTAGGTCGCACTGGTGCCGCGCAGATTGTTCTTGCCGACCGAGCATGAGCCGTCTGTACCGGTGGTGCAGGACGTGCTGCCCGAGGCGGCACCGCTCCAGTCGCCGGTGACGGTGAAACCACTTGCTGGGTTGTCAGAGGCATCCAGAGCAATGATGGTGACTAGTGCGTTCCACTTTCCGCCATTTCCCGTAGTGGCACTGCCAACCAGGCTGCCGATGTGTACCGATGCACTGGATGGGGGAGGCGATGTCGTTGAACAGCCGCCGTTACAGACCACGATCGTGGTGCCGTTGCTATCTCCGTCTGGGTCGGTATTTTTGCTGGCATCGTATGTTATCCCTGTTGCGCTGATACCAGTCACGGTGAAGGAGACACTCGCCACGCTGCCCTTCAGGCTGGACTTGGTCACCGTGCATTGACCATTGGTATTGGTGGTGCAACTCGAACTGCCCGTGGCGCCGTCGCCCCAGTTGCCACTGACGGTGGCGTTCGCGACGTTCTGGCCCGTGTCATCCTGCACTGTGATGGTCACACTGGCATTCCAGCGGCCGCGCGACGCGTTTGTACTGCTGCCATCCAGGTTCGCCACGTGCACGGACAGGTTGGCGACATTGTTCATCACGTTGACTGAAATGCTGTCGCTTGCCGTCTGGCCGGCGGTATCAGTGGCCGTAGCGCTCAAGGCATGCGTGCCATCGGAATCAGCCGTCGTGTCCCATGCGGCCGTCCAACCATCGCTACCATCAGTGTCCACACCGATCGGTGTTCCGTCCACGAAGAACTCGACCTGACTCACTCCGTAGTCGTCGGAGGCTGAAGCAGTCAGGTTGACAGGGCCAGAAACCGTGGCCCCGTCGACTGGGTAGGTGAAGCTGACGGTGGGCGGGTTATCCACCGACGCGCCGCAGCCGGCCAGCTTGAACGAGCCGATGCGGGTGTACCAGCCGTAGCTTGAGGTTACTGGCAAGTATTCATTGACATACCAGAAGGTGCAGTCGTCGGACGGGTCGATCCGCATGGAGCTGTAGTCACCCCAGCGGGTGTACCCGGTCTGGGACCCATGACCATCGATGATCGAGCTTTCGGCATCCATTAAGCCCGGCGTATCGCCTGGGCTGCGGCCGGTAAAACGAACCGATGGATAGACGCTGCCGCTGGATACGCTGTAGCCGAGCGCGATATTGCCCGCCTGGTCCATTGCGGCGCTGCCCATCCAGCGGTAACTGCTGTCAGGTGCCCACGTGCCTTGCTGATAAATCGTGAAAGTCCCGTTGTTCGATACCGGTGCACGCAGTTCGTACCAGCGGACACCGGAATTGCCGCTAGGCGTCTGCACCGAGTGGTTGACCACCATCGCCTCATGATCGGTAAACATGCGGAACGCCAAGCGGTACATCAGGCGATCCGAGAGCGCATCCAAGGTACGGCTGGTGCCCGGTTGCGGGCTGTCTGAGGCCTGCGTGTAACCCAGAACACCAAGGGAAGGTAATCGAGTCAAGGTGGAACTCGATGGGGTCGAGAAGTCCGGATTCAGGGCGTACATCCCGAGGTTGGAACCTTCAAGGTCCACGAAATAGGCCGGTGTGCCGTCCAGTGGCGGTGTGGCGCCGTCCAGATCGGAGGGCAGGTAACTGGCGCCCTGCAATCCCGTAGCACACACCGCTGCGGGACTGGGGTCCCCTCGCAGCATCGCTTCCCGGTCATAGGCGCAGATTTCCGGACCACTAAAGTTCCTTCCTTGGTAGAACAGGTTGTAGGTGGCGAGGTAGGCGCTGTTGGTGGCGGTCGGCCAGACGCCAAACTTCGGATAGTCGTTCAGATAGGAACCGAAGCTGTACGAATAGAGGTTATACGCACCTGCTGGGTTGCCGGTCTGGGAGACGGCGATGCATTCAGAATAGGGGTTTGACAGGCTGCCCAGCTGGCTAAGCAGCCAACGGTCCGCGCTACGGTCGTACTGAACGATCACGTCTCCACCGTTGTTGGCGGCGCAGGCCGACCCGGTCAGGTTGGTCCAGATATTTTTCATCGGTATCGGACCCCACAACTTTGTGCCGCTCTTGTCGTAGACCGCGACCGCGGCGTTCACGACTTCGACGACATAATTCGGGCCGACGGCGATGTTGTTGTCCGAGGGGATATACCCGCCGTCCTGGATGTTCATGCCGTCAAATCCCACGCCCGGTGTGACGGAGAGTGCGCTTCCCGTGTAGCTCTGCACCGCTGAATCGGGGCTTGGCTGGCCGTGCCCGATATTCGGTCGTAGGGGACGGTGAATGACCGTCGGGCCGCTGACGTGCGGGCTGCCGTGCAGCTGCGACAGCCGCGGGGACAGGTTGTGGCTGGTCGGATAGGTAACTGTCAGCGTCTCCGCCACAGCCAGAGCTGGAATCAAAAGGACCGCCAAGATTGCGCATGTGGTGGAAAAAAGGCTCTTGGTCAACATTTCTGCAGCTCCTTGGGATACAGCATCTATTAGGTACGGTTTATACGAATATGCCATGCTCACCCATGTAACATTTTGATGTGTTAGGCAATTTCTGTCCTATTGACCCGCCCCCTGTAGCCGTACCAGTCATAAAGCAGGAAGTCCGATTGCAAGGTTAAAGGATTTTGGTGGTGGTGGAAGGCATTGCATCGGCAGCGAACCGGGTCGGCGACATACGGCCGCAGCTGCTGTGGGGCCGCACCTCGTTGTAATCTTGGATCAACTGGGTGGATCAGCTGTGGACAGACCACGGATTTCTCCCAATCTTGAATGTCCTCTATGGCCGAGGACTACCCCTACGGCCTCAGGTTAGAACGGTAGCAACGCCCCCCTCTGCGGTAATTGCCCAGGCTGGGGTCGGATGCCTGGAGTGAGGCGGTTGCTGCCCTTCGGTTATTGCACCCGACTACGGGGCGTCCCCGACCACCCCCAGCACCTCCTCCCCGTATGCCTCCAGCTTCCGCACCCCGATCCCCGATATCTCCCCCAGTTCCGCCAGGTTCCGGGGCTTGTGGGCTGCGATCTCCCGGAGGGTGGCATCGTGCAGGATGACGTAGGCGGGCACGCCCTTCTCCTCCGCCACCTTCCTGCGCCAGGCGCGCAGCCGCTCGAACAGGGTGGCGTCGACGCCGGCCGGCGCAACCACGGCGCGGCGCTTCTCCTTCTCGCGGCGTCTGGCGGGTTCCCGCAGCCAGACTTCCCTCTCTCCCTTGAGCACGGGCCGGGCGGCGTCGGTGAGCTTCAAGGCGCCGTAGGCGCCGTGGTCCACGCTGAGCCACCCCTTCACCACCAGTTGGCGTAGCACGGCGCGCCAGTGCTTCTCGTCCAGTTCGCCGCCGATGCCGAACACCGACAGCGCCTGGTGGCCCCACAGGGCAGTCTTGTCCGTGGCCTTGCCCAGCAGCACGTCGATGACGTGGCCGGCACCGAAGCGCTGGCCGGTGCGATACACGGCGGACAAGGCCTTGCGGGCGGCCTCGGTGGCGTCCCACAGGGTGGGCGGCTCCAGGCAGTTGTCGCAGTTGCCGCAGGGCGGGCTCGCCTCGCCGAAATAGCCCAGCAGGACCTGGCGCCGGCAGCCGGAACATTCCACCAGGCCCAGCAGGGCGTCCAGCTTGGCGTGGGCGATGCGCTTGTGGCCATCCTCGGCCTCGGACTCCTCGATGAAACGCCGCTGGGTGGCCACGTCCTGAAGGCCCCAGGCCATCCAGGCCTGGGCAGGCAGACGGTCCCGGCCGCCCCGCCCGGTCACCTGGTAATAGCACTCCACGGAGCCGGGCAGGTCACGATGGGCCACGAAGCGCACGTCAGGCTTGTCGATGCCCATGCCGAAAGCGATGGTGGCCACCATGACGATGCCGTCCTCGCGCAGAAAGCGGTCCTGGTGGCGGCGGCGGATGTGGGCATCCAGGCCGGCATGGTAGGGCAGGGCGCTGAAGCCCTCGGCGGCCAGCCAGCCGGCGGTCTCCTCCACCTTGCGCCGGGTGCCGCAGTAGACGATGCCCGCCTCGCCGTCGTGGCCATCTTTGAGGAAGGCCAGAAGCTGCCGCCTGGGGTCGGTCTTTTCCACCACGGTATAGCGGATATTGGGCCGGTCGAAGCTGGCGGCGTAGACCTGCGCGTCGCCCAGGTCCAGGCGCTGCAGGATCTCCTGCCGGGTCAGGGCGTCGGCGGTGGCGGTGAGGGCGATGCGGGGTACACCCGGGAAACGCTCATGGAGAAGGTTGAGCCCCAGGTATTCGGGCCGGAAATCATGGCCCCACTGGGACACGCAGTGGGCCTCGTCGATGGCGAACAGGGCCAGGGGCACGCGTTCGAGCATCCCCAGGAATCTGGGTGTCAGCAGGCGCTCCGGCGCCACGTAGAGGAGCTTCAGCCCACCCGCCAGGAAGGCCCGTTCCACCGCCCCGGCCTCGTCGGCGGACAGGCTGGAATTGAGGCCGGCGGCCGCGATGCCCAGTTCCTTGAGGGCTGCCACCTGGTCGTGCATGAGGGCGATCAGGGGCGAGACCACGATGCACGTGCCCGGCCGCAGCAGGGCGGGGATCTGATAGCACAGGGACTTTCCGCCGCCGGTGGGCATGAGCACCAGGGCGTCGCCCCCGGCGGCGACGTGGTCCACGATCTCCCCCTGGGCACCGCGGAATTCGGGGTAGCCGAAGATCCGGTGGAGCAGGGTCAAAGGTGTGGCGGGCATGTCCGGCGGTTGTGTCTTGAGGTTTGGGGCTAAGCCTGACACATAATCCGCCACGGAGCATCCGCCCGGTCACCCACAGGGCAAAGCACGGGGACGGACGTCTGCCCGGCAGAACTACGCCCCGACAGCCTTGTCCCATTCCCCGTCGGGACACTGCGACAAAGACGACATGATTTTTAAGGTTTTGTAGAATCTCGCCCCTCTATGAGTTTCGCCGGTACACGGCGGGATGGGGACCTCCAGAGAGGCTACCCAAGCCGTACCCACCGGATAGACGCCATGCGCCGCACCACGTCGGCGCGTCCGGGCGAACTCGCCAACCCTAGCCCCCGGCCGTCAACGGGAAAGAAAGGAAGCCTGAATTGGTCGCCGAGATCGGCATGCAGCAGCACCGCCCCCGGCCCGACGGTGTCGTCGGCGGATGGCTTTCAGCCTGGGACACGAAGAACATCTTCCTGGTCTTCTGCCTCGCCCACGTGGTCGTCTGGACCCTGGTCCCGGCCCTCATGTACCAGTCCGTGCCCAACGACACCCTGGAGGGCATCACCTGGGGCAACATGTGGCAGTTCGGCTATGACAAACACCCCTTCCTGGCACCCTGGCTGAGCGCCTTTTTCACCGACCTGTTCGGCACCGTCGGCTGGCCGGTCTATCTGGCCTCCCAGCTCTCCGTCGCCCTGTGCTTCTGGGCCATCTGGTCCCTGGCACGCACGATCCTCGACCCCTGGCGTGCCCTGGTGGCGGTCATGCTCCTGGAGGGCGTCCATAACTACAACCTCTCCTCTTTCACCTTAAACCCGAACATCGTCATGCTGCCCACCTGGGCCATGCTGACCCTGACCGCTTATCGGGCCATGCTCCGTCCGGATTGGGCACGCTGGGCCCAATCCGGCCTCTGGGCGGGCCTGGCCACGTTGGCCAAGTACGAGAGCGGCATCCTCTTCCTGGTCCTGCTGATCGTTCTGGTGGCCACACCCCAGGGCCGCCGGAGCCTGTCCGCTCCCGGCTTCTACGTCGGCATCCTGGTCGCCACCCTGGTGGCGCTCCCCAATCTGATCTGGCTTGCCCAGCATGACTTCATCTCCATCCGCTATGCCCTGGGGGAATTCCATCCCAAATACGGCCATCCTGCGCTGGCGAGGGCTGCCGGCCATCATTGGTATCCACCCCTGGAGTTCCTGGTGGAACAGGCCGGCGCCATCCTCCCCGCGCTGCTCCTGTTCCTGGTCTTCCGGCGCCGACGCCGGCCCATCGACTGGCACGACTTCAATCACCAGTTCGTGTTTGCCCTGGCCGTGGGGCCCCTGGTCCTCACCCTGCTGATCACGGGCCTGGCCCATGCCCATATGGTCGCGCGCTGGGGCTTCCCCTTCTTTTCCGTGCTCGGGATCGCCCTCGCCCTGTTCTTCACGCCGGAGATCGACCCCCGCCGGATGGCCCGCTTCCTTGTGGCCGTGCTGGGCCTGAACGTCGTGATGGTGGCCGGCCTCTACTGGGTGATCTTCGTCAGGCCCTATCACACGGGCAAGCCGCCCTACTCCACCACCTTCCCCACCCGGCCACTGGCTGAATTCGTTACCCGAAGCTGGCACCTATACTATGGGACGCGCCTGAAATACGTGGCCGGCGACCGCTACCGGATCAGCGGCATAGGCGCCTACTCGGCAGACAAGCCCATCCCCTTTTTCGATTGGGATCCCGAGTCGAACCCCTGGCTGCGGGAGGATGATCTGCGCGCCGCCGGCGCCGTCTTCGTCCATCAGCTCGCCGACAAGCCATCAAAGCGGGAGGCGGACGAGGCCCTGATACGGTCGTTGCAGGCCCGCTTCCCGAGGCTGACCCGGGAAGAGCGGGTCGCCTTTCCCCAGCTGTCCAAGGCACCCCTTCCCCCGGCCCGGTTCTGGATCGCCTTCCTACCGCCCGGCGGCCGGACGTCGGCGCCGAGTACGCCAGCGCCTCCCGCGTCTGCGCCACCCGGGCGCGCCAAGTAGGGAAACCCATGCACACGGAAGACAGGGGTGCCGGGGCAGCCATCCGCCTGGTGGTGAACGCCGACGATTACGCCTATTACCGCTGCGTCTCCCGCGGGATTCTCGATGCCATCCGGGCAGGCGCGGTCACGGCCACGGGCATGATCACCACCGGCGAGCTGTTTCCCGAACTGGCCTCCCTGCTGGCCCAGGCCCCGGAGGCCGACTGCGGGGTCCACCTCAACCTGACCTGGGGCCGCGCCCTGGCCCCGGCCATGCGTGCCGAACTGCCGGACGGGGGGGCCTTCCCGGGCAAAGGGGCCATGGCCAAGGCCATCCTGCTCGGGCAGATCCGACCGGCCGTCCTGAGGGAGGAATGGACCGCCCAGGTGGAGCGGGCGCTGGAGACGGGCATCCCCATCCGCTTTCTCAACAGCCATGAGCACATCCACCTCCTGCCCGCCCTCAGGCACATCATGGAAGAACTGGCGGCGCGATATCGCATCCCCTTCCTGCGCCGCCTGTTGCCAGACTGGCGCCACGGCCGGGGAGGCGCCGCCCGGGTCCGCAACCTCGCGGCCAGCCTGTTTCCGTCGCCGCGGGGATCGGAGGAGGACAGCCGGGCCATCCCCTGTCTCGGGCTGGGCGCGAGCGGGCGGATCGACCTCGCCTACCTGCGCGGCCGCCTGTCGGAGCTCCGGTCCGGTGGCGTCTATGAACTGATGTGCCATCCGGGACATGACGACACCCAGGAGATCACCGATCCCGGCCTTCGGCATTATCATGCCTGGGAGCAGGAACTGGCCGTGCTGGGCAGTCCGGAATGCCGCCGGCTGTACCGGGAACTGGACATAGAAATCATCCGCTTCCGCGACCTCGCGGAGGCGCCATCTCAATAGGGGCGCTTCCCATGCATGAATCCGAGCCATCGAGTGACGCCCCCGAACTGAGCGTGGTGGTCCCGGCCTACCGGGAGGCCAGGCACCTGGAACAGCTGGTGACGGCGCTGGTTCGCACCCTCGCCCCCCTGGGCTGTGGGTTCGAAGTACTGATCGTGGACGACGGCAGCCCGGACGACACCTATGCCGTGGTGGCGGAGCTGGCCCAAACGCGCCCGTGGCTCAGGGGCCTGCGGCTGAGCCGCAATTTCGGCAAGGAGGCGGCCCTCCAGGCGGGGCTGGAATCGGCCCAGGGTCGCGCAGTGGTGACCATGGACGCCGACCTGCAGCATCCGCCCGAGGTCATCCCGAAGATGCTGGCTGCCTGGCGGGCGGGGGCACAGGTCGTGCACGCCACCAAGCAGGACCGCTCCGCCCAGGGCCGCACCTACTCCCTGGGCGCCGGCCTGATCACGGGCTTCATCTCCCGCATGACCGGCATCCGCCTTCAGGACGCAGCGGATTTCAAGCTGCTGGACCGGGAGATCGTCGACATCCTGGTCACCGGGCTGCCTGAACGGGAACGCTTCTTCCGGGGTCTGGCCCAGTGGGTGGGCTTCCGGCAGGCGGACATCCCATTCACCGTGGCCCGCGGGACCCGGGAAGACCGGCGCTGGACCCTGCGCAACCTGGTGCGTCTGGCCGTGACCGCGCTGGTCTCCTTCACCAGCCTGCCCATGCACATCGTGACCCTGCTGGGTTTCGCCACCCTGATCCTGTCCGTCGTGATCGGCGGCGACGCCCTCATCTCCTGGCTGCAGGGCCAGTCCGTGTCGGGGTTCGTGACCACCATCCTCACCCTGCTCATCCTGGGCAGCTTCATCATGATCAGCCTGGGCATCATCGGCGTCTACATCGCCAAGATCCACGA
The DNA here is from genome assembly GCA_046703865.1 of Thiobacillaceae bacterium. Taxonomy (GTDB): domain Bacteria; phylum Pseudomonadota; class Gammaproteobacteria; order Burkholderiales; family Thiobacillaceae; genus JBJKSP01. The sequence continues at coordinate 2,742 of JBJKSP010000063.1, read as the reverse complement.
GGAGATCAAACGCAGGCCCCTCTACTTCATCCAGGCCAGGACCGACCACCCACGCCCCGGGGACGCGGCATCGAACCGGCCCACGATGCAGGCGGCAACCCGACTGACGACGGACAAGCCCGAACAGCAGGCCGTCGCCGGCGCGGTTCCCGAGTTGGAAGAGGCCGAACGCCAGTCTGCCGCTGAACCCTGATCATTGCCGGCGCCGATTGACGGCCGGCTCCCGCCTGTCGGAACGAACGATGATCAGGTGAGGGAAGCGCCAGTCACCGGGTCCGGAAGGTCCAGAAATGGTTGACCGAGAAGGTCCACAGCAGCACCAGGCCCGTGGTGATCACCTGGGCGAGGAGATAGTAGAGGCCGATCCTTACGGCCAGGATGTCCATCAGCAGGGCATTGAGCAGGAAACCCGCCGTCGCCACCGAGAGGTAGCGCGTCAGGGCCTCGCGATGGAGTTTCCGGGAGCGGTAGTTGAAATGGTAATTCAGCCAGTAGTTGGTCAGCGCACCTGCCAGTGCCCCCAGACTTGAACCTTCCACCGGTCCGAACCCGAGCACGCCGACCGTGATCGCGAGCACAACGAAGTGGCAGGCGGTGCCGAACAGACCCAGTCCCGAATAGATGACGAAGCGGTGCAATATCCCGTGCATGCGGGCCTAATACGTCCTTCGGCGGGATAAATCAACAGCGTGTCTAACAAGCTGTCGCAAGCATCACCACCTGACTGTGGTCCAGTACGCAGCCGAAGGGCCCTGTATCATTGCGGTATTCATCAAGCCGACGACTATCAGTCGGACATCCCATCCGACCCTACAAGGCCGAGAGTTCAACACGAACTTCGGTTCAGAGGTTGCGCATTCCACTCAATAGCTTGTTTCAGGCGTTCGCCAATCAGTTGCAACCCAAGGCACAGGAATTCCAACGGCCACGAGATCCCCGCGAGAATGGCCTCTGCGCGTCCGTGTCCCTGTCGCCGCCTCAGCAGTCCCAAGGCCACGCCTAGTCCCAGATACATTACCAGCCCCATCATGCCCGTGACTCCCATAGATTCAAGATCACGGGCTCAGGATAGAGGGCCGAAGGCTCATGGCATGAGCCACCTTTGAAATCCTCGTCTACAATGGGCGAAAGCCTATCCGGAGCCCTGTTTGGACCGCACCGAGCGCTTTCACCTCATCGACATGATGCTGGCCAATCATCCTGTCGTGACCTTTCGGCAGTTCCTCGATCGCCTGGAGGTCTCCCGGGCCACCCTGAAACGCGACCTGGAATACCTGCGCAACCGGCTCAACGCCCCCATCGTCTGGGACCGGGACCAGGGCGGCTATCGCTACGAACGGACCCAGGACCCGGGCGCCCAATACGAACTGCCCGGCCTTTGGTTCAACGCCGAGGAGATCCATGCCCTGCTCACCATGCAGCATCTCCTGGCCAACCTGGACGCCGGCGGCCTGCTGGGGCCCCACATCCAGCCGCTCATGGCACGCCTCAGCAGCTTGCTGGGCAGCGGCAGGCACACCGAGGAGGAGGTCAGGAAGCGCATCAAGCTGATCCCCCTGGCGGCACGCAGCGTCTCTCTGGATCACTTTGCGGCCCTGGGCTCGGCACTCCTGCGGCGCAAGCGGCTCTGGATCGCCTACTATGCCAAGGGCACCGACACGGACAGCGCGCGGGAGATTTCCCCCCAGCGCCTGGTGCACTACCGGGAGAACTGGTACCTGGACGCCTGGTGCCACCTGCGCGGGGCTTTGAGGAGCTTCGCCGTGGACGGGGTGCGACAGGCGGAGGTCCTGGAGAAACCGGCCCGTGAGGTGCCGGAAAAGACCCTGGATGCGGTGCTGGGCTCGGGCTACGGCATCTTCTCCGGGCGTAGGGTGAATTGGGCGAAGCTCCGGTTCAGCCCCGAGCGGGCGCGCTGGGTGGCCTTGGAGAGGTGGCACCCGAAACAGAAAGGCCGGCTCGGAAAGGACGGGCGCTACGAGCTGGCCGTGCCGTACTCGGACGAGCGCGAACTGGTCATGGACATCCTGCGCCACGTGCCGGAAGTGGAGGTGCTGGCCCCCGAAGCGCTCAGGGCGCAGGTCATCGACAAACTCGATGCCGGTCTGGCCCGGATGAAGGCAGACTGAAGGAGGTTTCCCATGGTCGTCACCAACCGCAACCGCATCACCGCCATCGTCATCCGCCACGACGGTGCCCAGGTCACCCTAGTGCCCATGCGGGCCGGCCGGCTTTCGGCCTGCCGCCTGCCCCAGGAAGCCTTTCTCGCGAACTGGAAGGAAACCCCCTATTCCCTCGCCAATGCCCTGGCACGCTTCCAGCGCCACGTCAGAGAGCACGGTGCAAGCCAGGAGGTGGTCAAAGGGCTCAAGCGCCTGGAGATGAGGGACCGGTGGGTGGTGGCGAACCTGTTCTGATGTTTCGTGGCGAGCCCTGGTTCGGGCGAGCGGGCGATCTTGTTGCCTGAGCCACTCACGGGCCGTCCGGGTTCCTGCCTGCCGGGAAGCACCTAGTCCCTGCAATACGTGCCCAGGAGACCGCCGCCCACGAGGCAGCCCTTGTCGTCCAGGGTGAAGACCTGGTTGTCATTACCGACCGTGATCCTCACCTTCCTGTCATCGACCACATAGCTGCCGTCCTTGGTCATCCCCATGAAGGTGATTTCCAGCTTGCCGCCGGAGTTGAAGGTCAGCTTGTCGAAGATGGCGCCCTTAAGGCACTTATAGGTCCCCTGCATCCCGC
>JBJKSP010000062.1:0-4026 GCA_046703865.1 Thiobacillaceae bacterium | reverse complement strand
CTGAAACCCAATGCCCTGGTGGTCTACACGGATGGCCCCACCGAGGATTCCAAGATGCGCCTGATCAATGCCCCGGATTCCTATCTGCGCCCCGGCGAAGCCGATTACATGAAGGATATGCCCGAATGGGTCAAGACCGTCCCCTTGGTGGTCTTGGTCAACGGGGGCTCCGCCTCGGCCTCCGAGATCGTGACGGGCGCGCTGCAGGACCACAAGCGGGCCTTGATCGTCGGCACCCAGACTTACGGCAAGGGCTCGGTCCAGACCATCCTCCCCCTGAACAACGGCACGGCCATCAAGCTCACCACAGCCCGCTACTTTACGCCCAGCGGCAGATCCATCCAGGCCAAGGGCATCACCCCGGACATCGTGGTGCAGGAAGGCACGGTGACCCCGGCGACCGGCAACGATCTGGAGGTGCACGAGGCCGACCTCGAAGGGCATCTCACCAATGGCCCGGAGAAGACACAAGGCGAGGACAAGACCAAGGCCAATACCCAAGAGCAGGAAAAGGCCCCGACGAAGGAAGAAGGCAAGGAAAAGGCCAAGCCCATCGTCTCCATGAAGGATTTCCAGTTCGTCCAGGCGCTCAACCTGCTGAAAGGCCTGTCCCTCATGCATGACAGGTAGCGCCGGGATGGTAGGAGGGCGGCATCGTGACACCCTGCGACATCCAGAAGCGACGCGAGATCGTGTTTCACGGCACGCCGCCCGGCCAGGCCGGACAGGCCCTGGATTTGCTCTCCGGCCTGCCCGGTCTGGAAGTGGAGGCTTTGGGAGCGGTAACCCTGGAGGTCCGATACTGTGTGGTGGATTACACGCTCAGGGATCTGGAAGAGGCCCTGTTCGAGCAGGGTTTCCATCTGGAGGGGACGCTCCTGCTGCGCCTAAAGCGAGCCCTGATCTACTATTCCGAGCGTGTCCAGTGCGAGAACATGGTCCAGCCTGAAGTGAGGACCAAGAACTACTACAAGGCCCATATGAAAGGCTGGGAGAAACGGCCCCACGGCGATCACGACGAGACCCCCGCGGAGTGGCGGCAGTACAAATAAGGGCAGGGAGAACAGGGGGTAGTTCAGGCCCCGGTGTGACAGGGTGTTCGACGTGATCGCCGTGGGCCGCGCTCAGTGATCGGGGGCGAGCAGGCCCGTCGCCAGCAGCGACCATTGTCCTTCCCAGTGCTCCAGAGGCCGGCGCCTGAATCCGCTCTTCACGAACTGCTGCCAGCAGCCTTGGACCCAGGCCAGGATCAGGTTGGCCGCCAGGGCGCTGTCCGGCTCCCCGGCGAGGGCGCCCTGGGTGGCGGCGATGCGCAGGGACTGTCTCAGGCTTGCCTCCACCCGGTCCAACAGCTGGTTCATGCGCGCCTGCAGGCGCTCGTTCTCGTTCACCAGGGCCTCGCCCGTAAGCATGCGCGTCATGCCCCGGTTCCTGTCGGCAAAGGTCAGGAGCACTTGGACGCTGGCGCGTACCTGTTCCCAGCCGCGCTGCTCTTCGGCCGTGATGGGGTTGATGAGGGAGAACAGGGTCTGCTCGATGAATTCGATCAGTCCCTCGTACATTTGGGCCTTGCTGGCGAAGTGCCGGTAGAGGGCGGCCTCGGAAACGTTCAGGTGCGCGGCCAGGGAGGCGGTGGTGACCTTCTCCGCGGCCGGCAGCTCCAGCATCACGGCCAGGGTCTGGAGGATCTGCAGCTTGCGCTCGCCGGGCTTGTACAGGGCCATGGGCGGGTCGGGAGGGTCAGATCCCGGTCCCGCAGCTGGGCTGGGGCGAGACGTCGCCATAAAAGCACTCGGTGTGCCTTCGGTCCGCGATGAGCATGTCGATGTCGAACTCGTCCACGGCCTGCGCCAGCCTCGCCTCGAATGCAGTCGCCTCCGCCACGCCGGAGTAGACCTCCATCCACAAGGCCGGTACGTCGCGTTTCTTCAGCAGGTAGCCGGAAATGCCAGTCCTACAGGCCAGCCGGGCCATCATGCTGCGCACCAGGGTCTCCGTATCCGGACCGTCGTCCTCCACCCGATACCTGACGAAGTAGTGCGCCAGGCTCACAGGGCGTAGGGCAGGCGTCTGAAGTCCAGCCGGGCGCCCTGGGCATCGCCCAGGTGCACCTCGCCGCCCTCGTAACAGCTTGTCTGCATCACGGCCAACAGGTCCGTGCCACCCCCGGGGGCCGGGCAGGCATTGGCCACCGTGCCGCAGGGTTGGCCGGGCAGGTCCGGGCTGTACAGCTCAGCCCCGGGCTCGGTCCCGGCTTCCGTGTGGGCCAGATACATGCGCCGCTTGAGCTTGCCCAGGTATTGGCTGCGGGCGACGATCTCCTGGCCCGGATAGCAGCCCTTCTGGAAGCTGATACCGTGAAGCACCTCCATGTTGGCCATCTGGGGCACGAACTGGTCCTGGGTGGCTGGCAGGATGGTGGGCACGCCGGCATTGACCATGATCCAGTCCCATACCCGGGCGCCCACGGGATTGGCGTCGGCGGCCAGGGTCTGCCAGAGGGAAGGCGCCGTCTCGGGATCCACCAGGATGTCGTAGCGTTCGTCGCCCAGACGGACGACCGTGGCCTTACTGGATTGAGCCACACCGAACACGTGCGTGGGCACCGAACCCAGGGCAGTTTCCAGGAGCCGTCCCGCCCCGGGGCCGGAGAGACCCAGCACGACCCACTCCGGGCTGGCATCCCGCAGCTGGACCTTAGCCCTCAGCACGAACATGGCCAGGCGCTTCTGGACGGTCTCGCGGATCGACTGGGGCAGCAGCACCAGGAGGTCCCCGGCGTGTCGGACGACCAGGAAGTTCGCAAGCAGACGCCCCTTGGCCGAGCAGTAGCCGGCAAAGACCGCCTGGTCCTGGGTGAGCCCGTTCAGGTCGTTGGTGATCTGCCCATGCAGAAAGGTCTGGGCGTCCTCGCCGCTGAAGGCGATGATCCCGTACGTGGACAGATCGGCGATGACCAGGCCGTCTCGCGCGGCGGTCAATTCGTCCGCGGGATGCCCGAAATCGCTGACGACCCCATCTTTCAACACGGCGCCTTGGGTTTGCAGGTACTCACTCCAGGTGGAAATCATGATGCGTGGGGGATTAGTGATGGAGACGGGTGTAAGTTAATGGCGGAGGGCGTAAATGACAAGCCGGCGACGGCCTGCGGCCATTGTGCCGATCCGGCTTGCGGGAGTTCTTCCGGGGATCGGTCGCGGGCTCAGCCCGGGTGCGGCTCGGGCAGACGTTCCACCAGCAGGGTGTGCAGGCGCCGGCTGTCCGCCCTGAGCACCTGGAATCGGAATCCTTCGATCTGCACGCTTTCCCCGCGCTTGGGTACCCTGCCGAAGGCATGGGTCACCAGACCGCCCACGGTGTCGAACTCGTCGTCGGCGAAGCGCGCACCCAGGGCCAGGTTGAAATCCTCTATCTCCGTTTGCGCCTTGACCCGGAAGGCCTCCCCCTTCTCGTGCAGGATGTTGTCCTCGGACTCGTCATAGTCGTATTCATCCTCGATGTCGCCCACGATCTGCTCCAGGACGTCCTCGATGGTCACCAGTCCGGCCACTCCGCCGTACTCGACCACCACGATGGCGATGTGGTTGCGTGAGGAGCGGAATTCCCGCTACAGGACGTTGAGGCGCTTGGATTCCGGGATGAACACCGCGGGGCGCAACATGTCCCGCAGGTCCACCTCTTCCCCTGTGCACATGCGCAGCAGGTCCTTGGCCAGCAGGATGCCCACCATGTCGTCCCGGTCGCCATCCACGGCCGGGAAGCGGGAATGGGCGGTCTCGATAATGAAGGGCAGCAGGTTCTCGGGCGACTCGGTGATGTCCACCACGTCCATCTGGGCGCGGGGGATCATGATCTCGCGCACCTGCATCTCGGAGACCTGCAAAACCCCCTCGATCATGGACAGGGCATCGGCATCCAGCAGGTTGTTGTCGTAGGCGGCGAGGAGCAGATCAAGCAGCTCCTCGCGGATGTCCGGCTCGGGGGAGAGCCAGGCGGTCAAACGTTCTATCAAACTCGGACGGGGCC
>JBJKSP010000061.1:0-2884 GCA_046703865.1 Thiobacillaceae bacterium | reverse complement strand
GGTCCGTTTCAGCCACCATTGCGCCAGCAACTGGAGCAGGAAGGTGACGCCGAACAGCACCAGGCCCAGTTCGATCAGGGAGCTGAGATAGATCGCTCCGTCGGCTTCGGTGAATTCATTGGCCAGGGTCGAGGCGATGCTGTTCCCCGCGGAGAACAGCGAGGCGGAGATTTCATGGCGGTTGCCGATGACAAAGGTGATGGCCATGGTTTCGCCGATCGCCCTGGCCAGCCCCAGAAAGCAGGCGCCGATGATCCCCTGGATGCCGTAGGGGATGGTCACCTTGCGGGTCACCTCCCAGGTCGTGGAGCCCATCCCGTAGGCCGATTCTTTGACCACCGGCGGCACCATCTGGAACACGTCGCGGGTGACCGAGGTGATGAAGGGCAGAATCATCAGGGCCAGGATGATGCCGGCGGTCAGCATGCCGATGCCCATCGGTGGGCCGGTGAACAGCGGAAAATGCCCGGTTACCCGGGTCAGAAAAGGCTGGACGTAGTCGGCCATGAAGGGGGCGAAAACGAACAGCCCCCACATGCCGAAAATGATGCTCGGAATCGCGGCCAGCAGCTCGATCGCGCCGCCGACCACCCGGCTGATCCGAGGCGGGGCCAGTTCCACCAGAAACAGCGCGATCACCAGGCTTAAGGGGATGGCCAGGATCATGGCGATAGCGGTTGAAACCAGGGTGCCGTAAATACTGCTGGCGGCGCCGAACTGCTGGGTTACCGGATTCCAGGACTGGGAAAACAAAAAGCCCCAGCCGAATTTCTCCAGAGACAGCCGGGAACCTTTTACCAGCTCGACGAAAATCCCGGCAACCGCCAGCAGAATCACGGCGCCGCAGCCGAGGGTCAGCCAGCGGAAGGCGGGATCGTAGTTCCTTTTTCGGTCCTGACGCATGATTTCACTACTCGTTGGGGTGGCGGTACGGGTTCATTAATACATGGGCCTGCATTGGATACCCTAAAATACGCAAAAAAACAAGCCCACGGGAGGCAGGAATTTTTCACCCTGCCTCCCGTGGCTTGTTCATCTAAAGTAAATTCAGTGGTTTATCGGCTGTGGCCGGGGACCTCAGTGCCAAATTTTATGCGCGTCGACGCGGATTTCCCTGGCCCAGGCGTGCTCCACCATCTTCGCCACGCTCATCGGCATCGGCACGTAGTCGAGCTTCTCGGCGGTCGGGGCGCCGTTCTTGTAGGCCCAGTCGAAGAACTCGAGGACGGTTTTGGCGGTTGTGGCATTTTTCTGCTGCTTGTGAATCAGCACGTAGGTGGCGCCGGTGATCGGCCAGCTGTCTTTGCCGGGCTGGTCGGTCAGGACCATATAGAACCCTTTGGAATGCTTCCAGTCGGCGTTGGCGGCCGCGGCCTGGAAGTTCGTGCTGGTGGGGGCGACGTAGTTGCCGGCCCGGTTGCGCAGCTGCACGAAGGTGAGGTGGTTCTGCAGGCAGTAGGCATATTCGACGTAGCCGATGGCGCCGTTGATGCGCTGGACATAGGCGGACACCCCTTCGTTGCCCTTGCCGCCAACGCCGACCGGCCAGTTGACGGCGGTATTGTTGCCGACCTGCTTGGCCCAGGCAGGGGACACCTTGGTCAGGTAGTTGGTGTAGATCCAGGTGGTCCCGGAAGCATCGGAACGATGGACGCAGGTGATCGCGGTGTCGGGCAGGTTGACGCCGGGGTTGGCTTCCTTGATTCTGGAGTCGTTCCATTGGGTGATCTTGCCGAGAAAGATGTCGGCGAGCACCGCATTGGGAAGGTGGATTTCACCGGCCTTAACTCCCGGCAGGTTGACCACCGGCACCACGCCACCCATGCAGGTCGGGAACTGCATCAGACCGGAGGCATTGAGCTCCTCCTCCTTGAGGGGGGCGTCGGAGGCGCCGAAGTCGACGGTTTGGGCCTTGATCTGCCGAATGCCACCGCCGCAGCCGATGGACTGGTAGTTGAGGCGCATCCCGGTCAGTTTTTGGTACTGGTAGGACCACTGGGAATAGATCGGGTAGGCGAAACTGGAACCGGCGCCGTTGATAGTGACAGCAGCCTGGGCCGGAACGGTCATGGCCAGGGTTGCCACTGCGAAGAGGGCGGTCGTCAGAAACCGCTTCATGCCTTTTGCCACGTGACTTGCCATCGGTTGGATCTCCTTTTGCTCTGTCCCTAACGTTGCGAATTGTGGTGCGATCCGAGGCAAGCCCCACTAGGCCGGACGCCTCGCCCGCTCAAGTTGATACCTGGGACTTTCGCTCCGTCATGTTAGCGTTCGATGAGAACGGGGTGAGAACTCGGCTAGCACAGCGGCAAGAGGCCTTATAACGGGGGATTGTTAGGCTTGTGTTAGCGCGGGAAAAAATCTTCCGCGGCCGGCAGGTGGATGCTGAAAACGCTCCCTTTCCCCGGAACGCTCGACACTGTCACCTGGCCGCCGTGGGCGACGGCGATATGTTTGACGATGGCCAGGCCAAGGCCGGTCCCGCCCTGCTTGCGGCTGCGCGCCTTGTCGACCCGGTAGAAACGCTCGAACAGCCGGGACAGGTGCTCGGCGGGGATGCCGCGGCCGTGGTCGCGGACACGGATCACCACCCCCGTCTCCTCGCGGGTCGCCGAGACTTCAATGGCCCGTTCGGCTTCGCTGTACTTGATGGCGTTGTCAATAAGATTGACGACCGCCTGTTCGAGAAGGGGGGCATTGACGCGGGCGCTGAGCCCCTCGGGGCAATGGACCTCGATGCGGATCCCCTTGGCGTTGGCGCCGATCGCACAGGCTTGCTGCGCCCCCTTGAGGACCTCGGCGAGCGCCCCTGGCCGCAGCGGGATCTCGTTGCGCTCCCCCTCTTGTTCGATGCGGGAAAGGGCCAGAAGATCATCGATGATAG
>JBJKSP010000060.1:0-3425 GCA_046703865.1 Thiobacillaceae bacterium | reverse complement strand
TCCGGCGGCAGGGGCGGCCGTGGCCGGTGTCGTTGCAGAGGACGAGTCGTTCACGTCGTCAATACCGTTTGTCCGATGGAGTCTAGGGATGGATCGTGAAGCAAGGGTGACAACGGGCCATCGCGGGAGTTCAACCTAACCTGACTACGCCATGGTAGGGATTAGCAACACTTATGCCAATCCGATGGAAACACCCCGGGCAGCCGATCCGCTGATCGCTCGTGCACGCGTGGAATTAAGGTTCACTCGCACCTGAATGTACGGGGGAAGATCGACAACTTATTGTTTCCTCGCGTGATGGTGATTGGACACTTCCGCGTTAAACGGCATTTTCGGGCACATCTTTAGCGCAATGATACGGCTCATGCATCCGGTTTTCATTCGATCGGAACTGATGGCGGTTCGATCGGATTTGCACTTTCCCGGGGCATGACAGATATTCCGGCACAAACTCGATACATCATGCCACGAACCGGCCCCAACCGGGTGCGAAGGGTACAACATGGGCGCGTGGAATAAAACGTCCGGCTTCACCGTCTTAATGAGGCAGGATTGAGGAGAAGCCCGTGCAGAATCTATTTTCTTTTTTCGATTTCACCAATCGCAGGCGGCTGGAAGCCATGCGCCCACGGCTATACCGGCTGGCCTACGCCTGGTGTCACGATAGCCATCTGGCCGACGATCTCGCCCAGGAGACCATGACCAAGGCGCTGGTTCGCGGTGCCCAGCTCCGCGACGAGGTCGCCCTGGAAGGCTGGCTGTTCGCCATCCTCAACAACTGTTGGCGGGATCATCTGCGCGGCCGCAAGGACTACATGGACGTGGCGGACCTGGACGAGGCGGTGCTCGCCCACGAGTCCACGCCCGAGCACCTCTACGCCAGCCGCCAGACCGCGGGCAGGGTCCAGGGGGCCATCGCCCGTCTCCCGCTGGGCCAACGCCAGGTCCTCACCCTGGTGGACCTGGAGGAATGCAGTTACGCAGAGGTGGCCGCCGTGCTGGGCATCCCCGTCGGCACGGTGATGAGCCGGCTGTCCCGCGCACGGCAGGCCCTTAAGGAGAATCTCATGATGGAGGAGACCGCCCAAGTCATCCCCATGCCCAGGAGATCGAGATGAATAAACCCACGTCTTCGGAATATCTGAATGCCTTCGTGGACGGAGAACTGGCCGCCGGCGAACGGGACGAGGCCCTGGCCCGTTTGGAGGCGGATGCCGATTTCAAGAACCGGGTCTGTGAACTGCGCACCCTGAAGGAGATGGTGCGCGGGGCCTATGCCGAACTGCCATCCGTGCGCCAGTCTCGGACCCTGAGCTGCCCGCCGACCTGGCGCTATGCCATGGTGGCCGGCCTGTTTCTGGCCCTGGGCCTAGGCGGAGGCTGGTTTGCCCGCGATTTGGCCCCGGCGCCCATACAGGCGATTCACCTGGCGGGGCTGCCTGCCGGTTATCAGCCGATCTCCCTGGCAACGCGTGTGGATCCCGACAAGGTGGTGCTGCACCTGGATTCCGGCGATCCGGCCCACGTCGACGCGGCCCTGGACGTGGCCACCCGGCTGCTTCGGAAGGGAGGGGACCGCGTGCGTGTGGAGGTACTGGTCAACAATACCGGCCTCGACGTCCTGCGCCAAGGCACCACGACCTACCTGAAGCGCATCCAGCAGCTTGCGGATGGCCATGCCAACGTCTCTTTCGTTGCCTGCGGCCAGACCATCGCCAAGCTCAGGCAGCAAGGCGTGAAGGTGAAGCTGGTACCCGAGGCCAGCGTGGCTCCCACCGCCATCGGCGAAGTCCTGAGACGCATGCGCCAGGGCTGGGTGTACGTGAAGATATAAGGGATTTGGTCTCGGCCCGGACGTACGGGCACACCCGGGTCCGTGACCTCGGGTGCGGCCTGTCCATGGCCCTTCTGCGTCTATAGCCCTGTCTCCCTCATGACTTGATCTCCAAGCCCATCGGGCCGATATTCGACCCACGGCAATCGGATAAGGAGCGGGTCATGCTGGAAATCGGTTTGTACGGCCTCGGTCGCATGGGCGGGAACATGGCACGGCGCCTGGCGCGCAGCGGGGTGAGGGTATGCGCCCTGAACCGCAATCATGAGGTCACGGATAGGCTGGCCGCCGAGGAGGCCAATGTGGTCGCCTGCAGGACGCCGCAGGATCTGGCCGCTGGGCTGGCCGCACCGCGCGTGGTTTGGCTCATGCTGCCGGCGGGCAAGGCCACGGAGACCGCCATCGAGACCCTGGCCCCCCTGCTTGCACCAGGCGATCTGCTGGTGGACGGTGCCTACGGTTATTACAAGGAGGCCCAGCGCCCCGCCTCGGCGCTTGCAGGCAGGGGTCTGTGCTTCGCCGACGTGGGTGTCTCGGGCGGCATATGGGGCCTGGCCAACGGTTATTGCCTCATGGCCGGCGGCGACCCCGAACCCATCGCCCGGCTGACGCCCTTCCTCAAGGCCCTGGCCCCCAGTCCCGAGCACGGCTGGCTCCACGCCGGGCCGTGCGGCGCCGGCCACTTCGTGAAGATGGTCCACAACGGCATCGAGTACGGCATGATGCAGGCCATGGCCGAAGGCTTTTCGCTCTTGCAGTCCAAGGAGGAGTTCGGGCTGGACCTGGCGGCGATCGCCGAATTGTGGCGCCACAGCTCGGTGGTCCGGTCCTGGCTGCTGGACCTGACCGCGGATTTCCTGAAGGCGGACCAGGCGCTGGAAGCCATCGAGCCCTATGTGGCCGATTCCGGCGAGGGGAGGTGGACCGCCGCGGAGGCCATCGAGCAGGGCGTGCCCACGCCGGTGATGAGCCTGGCCCTCATGATGCGCTTCACCAGCCAGGGCAGAAGCGACTATGCGGACCGGCTCCTGGCCATGATGCGCAAGGGTTTCGGCGGCCACGCAGTGAAGGCGGGCATGGGTGAAGGGGGATGAGGGATGGGGAAAAACGGGGCACGGCCTCAATTTCTCGCATCCCCTAATTCCTCATTCTCCATTCATCAAGGAGTTTTAAGACATGCTCGACCTGGAAATGCCTCTGCCGCCCTGCAACTTCGTCATCTTCGGGGCCACCGGCAACCTGGCCTCCAACAAGCTGCTGCCCGCCCTGTACCGGCTGGAACTGGCGGACAAGCTCCCGGAGAGCCTGAACTTCATCGCCTTCGGGCGGCGGGAGTGGGACGACGCGGGTTGGCGCGCCCACATGAAGGAACTGCTGGCCAAGAAGCTCGATACCGACGGCGAACGGTTGGAGCACTTCGCCCAGCGCTTCGACTATCTGCGGGGCGAGTTGCACGACGCCGAGGCCTATGCCCGGCTCAAGGAACTCCTGGCCAAGCCCAAGCTGGGCGCCTGCTCCAACATCGTCTTCTACCTGGCCATCAAGCCCGATGATTTTCCTCCGGTGATCAAGCACCTGGATGCCGTGGGCC